>RFPC01000003.1 GCA_009926305.1 bacterium | reverse complement strand
GGCTCAAGAAGCGGAGATTCGCAAAATATCTCCGGAAGACGCTGACAACTACCAAGCATATCTTGATCACTGCGAAGCCCTCTACTCCGTAGGATATGAACAACTTGGGGCAGCTGACTTCTCCCGTTTTAGCTCAATGCTCTCAACCTTACCTCATTTGCTTCGCCTAGGTGCATTCCGAAGTCTCTGGCGACATACCGCTCGATACTTTAAGGACAAGCGCGTTCGCCAGGCATTCTCCCTACAAACGCTTCTTGTTGGGGGAAACCCCTTAAACACAACAGCAATCTATGGCCTTATTCATGCCATGGAGAGGCGTGGTGGAATCTGGTTTGCAAAGGGTGGCACTGGAGCCCTTATTAAAGCGTTAATTGAGCTTGGGAAACGGCATGGAATAAAAGTTCATTACAACTCTACTGTTTCTGCTCTACATACGAGTGGGAAACCAGGGCATACGGTTAACGGTATTTCCTACATAAAAAAAGGAGAAGAATCCTCTCTTTCGACTGACCTTTTAGTTTGGGGAGGTGACCC
The DNA here is from genome assembly GCA_009926305.1 of bacterium. NCBI lineage: Bacteria > bacterium. The sequence continues at coordinate 93,121 of RFPC01000003.1, read as the reverse complement.
AATTAAGGCCTATCAGATGGCAGGAACGCGTCGTCTTTCTTTGGTTGAAAGGGGGCGATTGAAGACCGTGCACTCCTCAATGGGTCTTTATGTGATGTATTTCAAAACAAAGAGGCCATATTCAGAAGTGGCGCATCATTCAATTATTCTTTCAAAACGATGGGAAGGGCTCTTACACCAAGTATTTTCAGGAAAAACACTCCCTCATGATCCAAGCCTATATCTGCACCGCCCTGCAGCTACCGATCCCGGATTCCAACTTTCAAATGGAGACCTTTTCTATGTGCTTGCTCCAGTACCTCATCTTGGCAATTTTAATGGTTGGGAAGAGCAACAAAAGAGTTTTCAAAAAACAGTCGTGTCAGTCCTAGAAGAAAGCGCCTTGCCGAATCTTAGCTCTGAACTGGCCTTGGTTGAGAGTATTGATCCGCGCTACTTCAAACATACGCTTCATAGCCATCTAGGAGCAGGTTTTTCAATCGCACCGCGACTCTCCCAATCTGCCTGGTTTCGTTTTCACAACAAAATGGACAAAGTAAAGGGCATGTACCTGTGCGGTGCTGGAGTACACCCTGGAGGAGGATTACCAGGAGTTGCGACCTCAGCGAAAGTGATTCAAAAAATGATTACAGATGATTTTCAAGAAAGCGTTTCAACCCATCCGAATTCTCTTCAGACACAAAAGACTCCCGATAAGGAAAGAGCTGCATGAGTAAGGTGAATACACACCTATCAGTTATGTCTAAAGCGGGGAAAACCTTTTACTTCGCCTCTCGCTGGCTCGCTCCAGAGGTCCGGGCCCATACCGCAACCGCCTATCACTTCTGTCGTCTGATTGATGATGTGGCTGATGAATCTCAAAATCCTGAGGTACGAGAAGAACTGCTCTCTACGTTCCATCAGTCCATATCCACTCTACGCCCTATTGATCAAATCACTGCTGATACGATTACACTTATAAAGACTTTCCCTGAAATACAGTGTCCACTCGTAAAACTGATTGAAAGCTGCAAAGAGGATATCCCGGGGAAAAGTATTAAAGATGGCAGGGAGCTCATTGAGTATGCTCATGGAGTAGCAGGGACCGTTGGATTGCTCATGTATCCTATTTTAGGAGGGAGAGCAGATGTGGGGCGAGAGGCTGCTAACAAGTTAGGAATAGCTATGCAGTGTTCTAACATAGCGCGCGATGTATTGAAGGATTTACAAGACAACCGAGAATATTTACCTATCGATTGGCTTGATGGTCATACGGTACAAAGTGCGCTCGAATCATCACAACATGAGTCTCAGTCACTCCATAGCAAGAACGGCCATCGGCTAGTCGTAAATGCTCTTAAAAAAGTTTTAGAAATAGCCGATCAGCACTATGAAGAGGGATTAGCAGGACTGGTATATTTGAATCCCCGAAATCGATTTGCAATTCGGGTAGCTGCTCGTTGCTATCAGGCCATTGGAAATCGAGTCATCACTGCAGAGCACCAATTATCGAGCCAGCGTGCAGTGGTACCTTTTATAGAAAAATGTCTCATCACTTTTCGCCAAGTGCCATGGCTGCATTGCGACTATTTTAAACCTATTTATGAAAGTAACGTTCTGTGACACTGAGTATCGGCATAAGAGGAGCAGGAGCTGCCGGAATCAGCCTGGCGCACTCGCTGGCGCAGAAAATCCCAACCTGCAAGATTCATCTCTTTGACAAGCGAAGCTCAGCACCGCATCCAGAAAGAACATTCTGTTTCTTTGACGATGGGAGTATAGACATGTTTCAACTCCCAGTATCGGCTCAGTGGAACACGGTGCGATTTCAGAGCGAAAGATTCTCAAGAGAGTGTCTCTGCTCACACATGCCCTACTCACTACTACATGGCGAGAACTTCTTTTCCGATCGTCTCGCTGGACTCGATACTTCAAGAGTGACTTTTTCATGGGATCAGCAGGACGTCCAAATTGAACCTACTAAAATTACCACCGGAAATGCAGTCCATCAATTTAATCTTACTATTGATACTGCCTTTATTGCGCACGATGTAGAGCCTATCTTATGGCAGTCCTTCGCTGGTCATTGGGTAAAGACAAAACAGCCTTGCTTTAGCCCGCACATAGCAACTTTGATGGATATTGATAAAAGTTCTACGAAAAGCCCCCTGGATTTTGTTTATGTCCTTCCTACCTCCTCTCAAACTGCACTGATAGAGCATACCTGTTTCTCGATAGAGCCCCTCTCACCAGAAATGCATCTTAAGCAGTGTGAGCTATGGCTTAAAAAAAAGGGAATTCAAGATTGGGAAATCGAACGCTCCGAAAAGGGGCTCATTCCGATGGGGTTTCAATCTGCATCTGAATGCTCGGAGGTTATTACTTTTGGGAGTAACTCTGGGGCTATACGTGCAAGTACTGGATATGCGTTTCTGAATATATTAAGACAAGCTGAGGAACTCGCGAATCAGATAAAAAATGCATCCTTAAACTCCTATCAATCCTTCTACTTGCCTCACGTTGATTTCCATCCAAAATGGATGGAAATTTCTGATCGGCTCTTCTTAAAGGCATTAAAGCGCACTCCCATGAATGGCTCTATGATTATGTCGAATCTTCTCAGCAGAGCTCCCGAGCAGTCACTGATACGATTTTTAAGTGGAAATATCACGTTTTTGGATGCCATGAGTGTTATGATCAAAGCACCAAAATCAACCATGTTAAGGGCCTTATGTTATGAATAGCCAAGACAGAGGAAACATTATCGTAATAGCCCTTGCGGCGACACTCTTCTTCCTTAACTTATGGCGAGAGGATATTGTCGAATGGACTGCCCTACTGCTCATTATCGTTGCTGGAATACCTCATGGCTCATTCGATTTGCGAGTGGCTGAGAAAAAGTGGCCGTTTCTCCGTAGCAAACCAGTTCTCATCATTTCTTTATATAGCCTTATTGGCATTATGATGAGCTCTCTTTGCTTTCTTGTACCGTCACTTGGACTTGTTCTTTTTCTCATCATCTCAATCCTTCACTTTATTGACGGCGAGCGCCTATCACGTACGTCTACTCGAGGCACTGCTGAAGTTGTGGGGATTTCTGCGGTCCTCCTTCCTATTTTGATCCATTTTGACGAAGCCAAAGCCTATATGGCTTTTTTCATTCCCTCTGAAACACTTTTTTTTAGTGCCTCAATGGCATTAATTATCGGATGCCTAATTTCATTCTTGGTTCTATTCGCCGTCATCACTAATTTCATAAAAGGCAATAAGGAAGATGCCCTTCAACTATTGGCATGTCTAATCAGCTGGATCTGCCTGCCACCTCTTGCAGGCTTTGGAGTCTGGTTTTTGGGGAGGCACTCCCGTTTTCATCTAAGGGCATGTGGAGCGCTTTTTTCACAGGGGCTGAAGAGTGTAAATTCCTCAAGAGCAATTCCACTCGATTTTATTGCTATTTCCCTGACTGCAATCTTACTTATTCTACCTCTTAGCTACTGGTTCGATTTCACCAACATTCATCAGCTTTTTGCTGCGAGTATCATTCTCATCGCTGGTCTGACCCTTCCCCATATTCTGGTCACATTCAATATTGAAAAAACGCTACACTCATAATGTTCTTCCTGCATTGTTACTTTCGCTCTCGTTCTATCGAAATGGAAGCTCTAACCCCTGAGGTTCCACTACTCTGGCCAGTGGAGTTACAATATCGGATAGAAACATAGGGGCGCACTCTAATCGTATCTTCAACTTTTTTTACTCCCTCTAGGCTACCTGCGAGTTGCATCAGCCTTTCTCGACTTTCATCAGAAGAAACAATACCACTAAGATGTAGCACTCCATCGATCACAGATATTACCACTCCAGAACCATCTAAGGTTGTATCAGCGCTAACTTGCTCGCAGAATATTTGCTCCATCTTGCTATCGCCGTCTTCATGAACATCCTTTATTTCTTGATATTCATAATGCGAATCTTCTCTTTTTTTATTTGAGACCCTCTGTTCAACAGGTGAAACAAGAGACTTTGGCGGTGAAGAGTAGTCATTTGGCAGAAAGCTATTCATTCCTTCTGCTCTATATCCCTCCTGAGTGTCCTGCTCTCGAATCTTTCCCTTCCTTGGCATATATCAAATTCCTGTTGCTTCAGATGAAATACGTTTTCCTCTTTTACTCAGCGTTCTATCAATATCAACCTGAGATACAACACCCAAACATTTTCCTAATTCATCAACTACTATCAGCCTTCGAATCTCATTAGCTCTCAAGATACGAGTACATTCACAGAGGGGGGTATGAGGAGTAACAGTAACTACTGGATACGACATAAACAGAGAAGCAGATGCATGTTTGAGGTCAACACCATCAGCAATGACACGACAAACGATATCCCGGTCAGTAATGACTCCAACAAGGGACTTATCTTCCTCTTTTGAAACAACTGGCAATATTCCACAACCATACTGACTCATTCTTCTTGCAATGAGTCTAATCGGTGCATCGGTAGCACATGTAACGACACTCTTTGTCATGATATCATTCGCTTTCATAGCAGAATCCCGAAACGTTAAACTTGTTTTTTGCGAGCACTATTTACGGCTAATAAGATGGGAAACTCTGTCCTCGACGTTCCTCCCAGTCTCTGGGACGACCATAGTAGTCATATAACCGCGTGCATATTTCTTTATTCACTGGCTCTTCAGCCTTAAACGAGGGGGAAAGGCACAATTCTTCTCGAGTCCCGCTAAAGATGAGAGCTCTATTGCCCCACCGTATCGAATGAATCCTCTTAATAGGTATCAACACTTGATTCGCCAAAAATATCCTCCAACCTACTCTCACGACTACTTCTTGAATTTGCCAGCTCTGATCATCAATGATGAGATCTATCACGCAACCACTATCTTTATTATCTGTTAATAAATGAAGGCCACGGAGTCGACAAAAACTCCGAAAAAGACTTCTCCTTTGCATCTTTGACTCTGTAATGGTTTGCGCTTCAGCGTTATGACTGTTGTTGGATGTGGAGTTAGGCAACACCTCTATAGCCCATGGCTCTCTCTCGATATGCCTGTACTGAGGTAGTTTCTCCAGCTCTTCCATTGATAGAGATAGAGGAAGCTTACGCTCACTCCAAACAGAATGGCCACTCACATAATCTATGGATATTGCTAACGACTTTTGAGTTTTCCAAATCCCCACTCTCAGTCCGATATAGTCGATCCTCCATGTCTCCTCATTGAATAAGAAATCGACAATGCTTCCGATATGCCCATCTTGAGCTTGGGCACAATAACCCAGCATTGATTGTAGACTGCGCAACATATCCCTTTCCTTGATTCCTGTGCTGTATCATAAATGCAGAATATCAATTGCATATGATCCTTATCAAAGTCAGAGTCAAAGTACTCTGAAATCCGATTAGCACATGCGTCACTCTTATTGATGTACTGGGAAGTAACCATTAGATGGGAGCTGGAATGGACTGCAACGGCAATGCGATATGAAAGGTGGCTCCTAGCGCCGGATCCATACTATCAACAATTTCAATACTTCCACCATGCAGCTCAACGATATGTTTTGCTGTAGCGAGCCCAATTCCGGCTCCATCTCTAGTCGTTGAGTCAGACTTTCCTCGCTGAAATAACGAGAACACTTCCTCTCGAATATTAGCTCTTATACCTGGCCCATTATCTTGAAGCTCAATTTCTAGAAATTGCCCCAACGGTCGCTGTTTGATTCCGAGAGAACGTATAGCAATTTTTTGCTCTACTTTGTCGTTATACTTAACTGCGTTTCCAATAAGATTCATCAAAAGCTGGTACAGCAGTGCATTATTACCCCAAATCGCAGGTAGTGCATCGACAACCATTTCAAAGTTGTCACGCTCATATAAGGCTAGGTCCGAAACAACATTCTGTATGATAGACTTTAAACAGCATCTTTCCATTTTTGTAGCCTCTGCTCCTAATGTTGCGTGCTCGTAGAGAGACTGCACGAGGCTAATCAGACGTTCTGTAGAGCTCAAGCCGGAAGACATCAGTTTTTTGTATTTCTCTGGAAACTCTTTTTCATATCCCTCGAGAATATATTCTAATCTCATGGCAAGGGCAGCTAACGGAGCGCGGATGTCATGAGCGAGCGTCATAGTGAAGTGATTAAGCCGCCGGTTCTTCTCCTCAAGTAGCATATTCGACTCGGTGAGCTTACTACGAAGCAAGAGATTCTCATTGGCAATCTGACGTGTCCTTATTAAGGCAAGCATTGTCGAGTCTAACTCGTGGAGCCACATAGGACTCCTCTTGATGACTCTATAGCATCCAGCTTCATATAAACGGAAAGTATTTTCTTCTGAAGTCGTATTCTCAACTACGACAATGGAAGGCTCATAGTCTACTGTTTTTACCGTCACAAAAAATGTCTGTTTTTCTTGTTCAGAGCAATCTTGAAAGTCGATTACTACGATATCAATGGATTCGGTGCTAAGCAGTGCTTCCGCTGAATGACAATCATCGGCACTGATTATTGAGGCTTCTGGATGGCTCTTTCTAAGGAATGTGCAGACCTCCTGTTGATGGACGGAAGAAGAGTCTACTATGAGTATGGTAAGCATCGACGCTTCGCTCTTGGTCATATCTGTGCATCCCCTCAGCGAAAACTCCTGAATTGAGCACCAAAGAGATTCGTTGAATCGTCTCTCCTAAAATGCGTGTCGCAGGTAGTTCTTTAGGCGGATAAGGGCTCTTGATCTTACCTGGGAAGCCCGAGATTCAGTTACACCAAGAATCTCCCCTATTTCTTTCAGATTCAACTCTTCATAAAAGTAAAGACTGATGACCAATCGCTCCTTTTCTGGGAGACGATCAAGCGCACGCGCTATCAAGTTCACCTTTTCTCCGCCCAATAGTGAATTGAGAGGATCTCCTGAATTTGAAGCAATCCAATCATCTGCCTGAAATCGCTCTTCACCATGTCCAAAACCTAACTCCTCAAAGCTTAGCATAACGACACTGCCAACTTCTCCGAGCAACTTCTGAAATTCCTCTACTCCCACTCCTAGCTCAGCTGCGACCTCTTCATCATTAGCCGAACGACCAAGGCGTTGCTCAACCCGCTGATATGCTGACTCAATTTTATGTGACTTAAATCGGAGCGAGCGTGGAAGCCAATCTTGGGATCGAAAACTATCTAGAATCGCACCGCGAATCCGAAACTGTGCATACGTTGAAAAATTGGTTTCATGCTTGGGATCATACTTTTCAAGCGCATCCACGAGACCAATAATACCTGAATTCAACATCTCTTTGAGGTCCACATCTTTCGGCAGCCTTCCTGAAAGACGATGTACAACTTTCTTTACCAGAGGCAGATAACTCTTGATGAGCTCTTCCTTCTCATAGTCATCAACTGTTTTATAGGCCTCAACAGCTGTCTTTTTTGCCTTAGCCACCTGTCATCTCCTCATTGGTTTTCAAAATCTGAATAATCACACGGCTGATTGCAACCACCACCACAAAGACAAGAGTACATCTTACAAGCATTGTCGTAAGGGATACACGAGCTAACATTCCCGATAGTGAGACCACAAACATCGAGAGCAGAATGACTACTGCCTTGAGCTTGTGGATTCCAATAAAGGAACGTTTATGAGTGCTGTCTTTCGCCATTGATATCAGTCTCTAATAGTTGTCTAAAGAAAAATTGTACGCCTCCCTTAACACGAGAACGAATAAAATTATCTTCGAGGGATGAGGTAATCTTTTCTATTCCCTTTGAGGCAGGCTCACTTGGATACTCCAAGTAGAATGGTCGCTGGATGCGAGTAGCCTTCGATACAATCGGATCTTGTGGTATCCATCCTAGGTATTGAAGCTCAACATTTAAGTACTGATGAACTACCTCATCAAAGCGCTTAAACGTCTCAGTCGCCATTCGCTCGCTTGCCACGTTATTAACCAGCACATTGATAGAGCGCTCTCCAAAACGACGCGATAGTACCTTTATTAGTGCATAGGCATCTGTAAGAGACGTTGGCTCAGGAGTGACAATACAAACAATTTCTTGAGAAGCTCCATTAAATGAAAGCACTTCAGGTCCGATACCAGCAGGAGTATCGATAAGCAGATAATCATACCCGTATGCAAGCTCTTCAATAGCATGCAATAAATGGGCTCTCTCATGTTGAGTGAGTTGAAGTATTGAATCCACTCCACTTGCTGCAGGTATGATATCAATTCCTGCTGGGCCTGAAACAACGATATCTTTTAACTCAGCTCGGCCTTCGAGAAAATCATGGATAGTAAGGGTAACCTGAACGCCAAGTACCACATCGATATTTGCCAGTCCTAAGTCCGCATCCAGCATTAAGACGCTTTTCCCTCGTCCAGCAAGAGCAACCGCAAGATTCGATACGATATGAGTCTTTCCAACTCCGCCTTTTCCACTCGTAAAACTCATGACTCTCGCTGCCACTTCAGTTCCCCTTCTTTTGAGTGATTCTTGACATACCTGCAATGATAACTTCGACACAACAATTCCCTCTCTTTTAAGATTCCAATTGAACCCAAACGGGCTCATAAATTCCGTATTTCTAACTCATTGATTCTACTTGGTTTTTTTCACTCATCCCGCTAGTGAGCGTCTACGCACATCAAATCTCCTCTGTTCTGTTCACTTTTCTGGTCTCATTCCATGTACATCTGCAATCATCAGACCAAATCTTATCGTTCTCAAATCCGCTTTAATTACCGAGAGCCTCATCAATACCAATAACTCCCAAAGACTGAACTCTCACATGCGGAGCTATTTCCTGATGGCTTATCACTGCATAGCCCGGAGCAAATCTCTCTACAAATCGCGCTAAAGCTGCACGTATGTGATTCGGAGCAAGAATCACCGGAGTGAGTCCCTGCTCCACGAACTTGTTTGCTGCATTATTCAAGATGTTGATGAGCTTTTGTGCACTTCCAGGCTCTAGTGCTAAGTATGAGCCCTCATCGGTCTGCTGCAAGACACTACCAAGGTCTCTTTCCAGTGATGGATTTAGACTCGCCAACGGTAATCGTCCGTCCTCCGTTGAATATTTTTCGGTAATTACTCTTGCGAGTCTACGGCGGACGAATTCTGCCAGCTTTTCAGGCTGCTTCACATTTGGCGCCCAATCAGCTACCGTTTCGATTACGGTACGGAAGTCACGAATACTTACTTGCTCACGTAAAAGTGCTTGAAGAACTTGTTGAACTTGCCCAAGGGTAAGAACAGCAGGTATAAGCTCTTCAACTACCTTTGGATGATCCTCTGCGAGCTTATCAAGTAGATATTGAGTTTCTTGTCTTCCAATGAGTTCATGCATATTAGCGCGTATCATCTCTGTCAGATGAGTCGTAACAACAGTGGAAAGGTCTACAACGGTATATCCCGAGAATTGTGCGCGCTCCTTTTCAGAGTCTGGTACCCATAGAGCATCGAGTCCGAATGCCGGCTCTTTTGTTGGAATTCCATCGAGTGGAGAAGAAACGGTTCCTGGATCCATTGCCAATAAATGATTAGACTTAAGCTCGCCGGCCCCCAAGACTCCTCCTTTGAGCAAGAACTTGTATTCACAAGCACCAATGCGGACATTATCTCGTATATGAATAGGAGGAACGATGAATCCATAATCGATAGCAAACTGTCTTCTGAGTGAGCGGATTCGTTCAACGAGTTCGCCGCCCTCAACCAGAGACACAAGTTCATAACCAACTTCCAGTTCTAAAGTATCTACTCCAAGTAGTCCTGCGACTTCCTCAGTGCTACCTGGTCGTGGCGCATCCGAATCACTTTCTCCTGCTCCCGTAACTCCACTAGGCTCCTGACCACCTGACGTGCCTTTGCCTGTTCCAGAAGCTGCTTCTTGCTTCAAAGCAGAACGTCGAACAAGGCCCACCCCTCCACATACCATTGAAAGTACTGTAAATGGTATGAAGGGAAGTCCAGGCACAATTCCTAGACCAAGACAAACTGCTGAAGCGAGGAATAGTGGCTTAGTTGTCCTTCCAAGTTGGCTGAGAACTTCATTCCCAAGATCATCTCCCGAGGCTGCTCGGGCGACGATGAGTCCGGATGAAGTTGAGATAATAATCGAGGGGATTTGACTGACTAATCCATCACCTATTGTGAGTAGCGTATATGTCTCGGCTGCTACCATCCAATCCATATTCTTTTGGATCATTCCGATGAATAGCCCACCCACTATATTAATACCAGTTATAAACAATCCAGCTACCGCATCCCCCGTGACAAACTTGGCGGCACCATCCATTGCACCGTAGAATTCTGCCTCTTGTGAAATTTCTTTTCGGCGGCTCTTTGCTTCCTCCTCACTAATAATTCCAGTATTCAAGTCAGAATCTATTGCCATCTGCTTACCAGGCATCGCATCCAATGTGAAACGAGCGGCCACTTCTGCAATTCTACTCGAACCCTTTGTGATAACTTTTAAGTTAACGATACTAATCGCTATGAAAATTACGACTCCAATGACAAAGTTTCCTCCTACAACGAATTGCCCGAATGCTTGAATAACCTGACCAGCAGCATCTAATCCTTGGTCGCCATTGAGCAAGATGAGACGAGTCGAAGCGACGTTCATCGAAAGACGAAAAAGAGTGGTAACCAGTAATAGAGCTGGAAAAGAAGTAAAGTCGATAGCTCTTCCCATATATAGCGCAACAAAGAGCACAACTAGGGATAATGTAATATTCAAAGCAAGAAAAATATCCAGCAGGGCTGTCGGTATCGGAATAATAAGAATCGTTAAAATGCCGATGAGCGCGAGAGGAACCGAGCTTGCTTTCAATGAACGTGCATTACTAGATGATACCATATTTTCCCTTCTTCTTAAGAGCTACTACCATTCCACTGCTGTGCTGCATGCGGATTTCTGATTTTGTAAACGTAAGCGAGAACTTGTGCGACGGCTCGAAATAGATCTTTTGGTATTTCACTGCCCACTTCACATGAAGCATACAGAGCTCTCGCTAAGAGTTTTCTTTCAAGAATTGGAACTCCAGATTCCTTGGCAATTTTTCTAATACGTAATGCAAGGAATCCCTTTCCTTTTGCTACAACTCTCGGGGCTCCCATAGAGTCACGATCGTACTTTAGCGCAACAGCGAAATGGGTTGGATTGGTTACGACAACATCGGCCTGAGGTACGCTATTCTGAATTCTCTCCATAATGCGCTGTAATCCCTTTGCTTGAATCTTCCTCTTTGTCTCTTCATCCCCCTCTACCGACTTTCTCTCATCTTTGACTTCCTGCTTGGTCATTCGATTCTGCCGAAGCCACTGCCACTTCGTATAAAAATAATCGAAGATAGCGAACGCCATTAAAACATAAAGAATCTTCCAGAAGACATAAAATAGCGCATCCGCTGTTACAGCAAATATCTGATCAACACTGTAATGCATAAGGGTAATCATTTGCGGAGCAAACTTTTCGAGAGCAAAGTATGAGATCGGAAGAATGATACAGAGCTTAAGAATTGATGCCCCTGTCTTTACAAGATTTTTGGGGGAGAACATCCGCTTCAAGCCATTCACTGGATTCAACATACTGAATTTAAACTCTATTGGCTTTTTTTTAATATTCCACTTTGTCTGCAAACCAACGGAGAGAATAGCAATGATAGAAATTATAATGGCAAGCACCGCAACCTCGGGAGCAAACTCCCGAAAAGCCCCTAAAAAAAACTCAAAGATGGTATATTCTGTAAACTGTCTATTTTCTCCTATAAGTCGAAACGTCGATTCCATATAGGTGCGAAAATCATGGAACATGTAACGAGACAAAATACCGAGTGTAAGAATAGCCGCAAACATACTCCCTACTTGCACAATGTCCATCGACATGTGCATAGAGCCATCATCTCGCAACTGCCCCATCCGTTTGTCGGTAGGGTCTTCGGTACGTTCTTCAGGGGTTGAAAATTCTGACATGCTCCTCTCACAGTCGGCCGATTGTACTCAGAGGAAGCAGCAAGGAACGTGCCCATCATAAGATGTTGATTTCAGGACATTTATCTACTGTATCGTCAATTATCTGGCAGAGTCTGAACATCATTGAGAATGACGAGTAATCCAGACTCCACATCCATTAATTCTCGCTGCACGAATGCTGAAAGCTCTGGTAACGATAGACCGGTTAGGACCAAACCGATTCCAATGGTTAATGGGAAGCTGACGATAAAGATATTAACTTGCGGAATAGCTTTAGAGATCAATCCCATTACAAAATTTGTAAGCAGTAATGCTACGATCACTGGAGCTGATATGAGAACACCCAGTCTGAAAACATCTGCGACTCGAGAAACAACTAACTCTACTGAACCGATATCTGGAGTATAGGTGCCAGGAACAATTGCTCCTCCCAGACCAGCAGCACTATATATAATGGCATGGTGACCATTCGAAAGAAGAAAAATTAATATAACAAGATCTCCCATTAACTTCCCTAAAGAAGGAAGTGAGCCTCCCATTGTTGGATCAACGAGCTGACTAGCGCCAAGTCCCATAGTTGTAGAGGAGAGCCCTCCTGCCATCTGAACACCTGAAACAATAAGCAAAGGAATTATCCCCAACGTTAGACCAAATAAAGCTTCACTGATGACCTGAATAAGCAGCACACCCATATTGTCCGAAAGTACCGCTGCAGGAGAGGAGACAGTACTGATCAGAGCAAGAGCGAGGATGCCTGGTGTTCGGAGCATCTTTCCGACTGGACTTACTACAAATCCAGGAAGAACGGTCATTAGAATTCCATAACGCACAGCTAACAAAAGAAATGTCCATATCCAATCGATATGCTCAAGGGCGTAGGCTCCTATATTTAAATGCTCATAGTTCACAAACTCTCACTTCTCAGTAGTTTCCAATTTTCTGGGACAAGGTCGTCACATTGAAACTCCCAGATTACTAATTAGCTCGAAGGCTTCCGCTGTGAATGACGAAATTCTTGTGATCATAAAATGACCAAAGAAAATCAGCCCAACGACGGCAGACAAAATCTTAGGAATGAAAGCCAGCGCCGCATCATTTATCTGCGTAGCAGCCTGAAATATACTAACGGCCAGACCAGCCACTAATCCCAGTATGAGGATGGGTGCCGAAACGAGTGTCGCTGTTATGATCGCATTTTGTCCTAAGAGCAGAAAGTCATCTATTCCCATAATCCCTCTACGTAATTTGATAGGTTTGCACTAGCGAGCTTATCAACAAATGCCACCCATCAACGACGACGAATAACATCAACTTTAACGGGAGGGAAATTACAACTGGTGGAAGAGTAATCATACTCATCGAGGTGAGCACTGATGATACGACCATATCGAGCACAAGAAATGGTAGAGCGAGAAGAAAGCCAATTTGAAAGGCGATGTTCAACTCGCTTAGCACAAACGCTGGAACTGCGACCAAGAACGGAACATCATCTGGAGACTCTGGAAAATCTGTTTTGCTTATTTCCAAAAACAAGGCCAGGTCTTTTTCACGCGAATGACGCACTAAAAATTTTCTTAAAGGTTCAGACCCTTCTCTCCATGCTTCTTCTGCAGTCATAGCACCTTCAAGATATGGTGATACTCCGTTAGTATACACATCATGAAAAATAGGCTGCATAATTGATGCAGTAAGGAATAGAGCCAGCCCCGTAAGTACCATATTTGGTGGCGCTTGTTGCGTTCCAAGTGCAGTTCTTGTCATTCCGAGGACTACTACAATACGAGTAAAACAGGTTGTAGTCAGAATGAGCGCTGGAACAAAAGAGAAAATCGAGAGAAGTAATACGATTTTGATCGCAGATGAAACCCCATTCGCTGATCCTGTCAGGGACTCTCCTCCAACTGCAATATTGAGGTCTGGAACCATGTTGGCTTGAGCTAACGCTCCTTGCGGATCACACGTCAGCGTGGAGATGAGAAAGAAAAGCGGTATTACTCGTTTATACATGACGCGACCTTCGCATGTTTCACTGGAATACTTTGTGGAGATATGGCAGTTCTCTGTGCATCGGCTCTCTTTGCTTGAGATCTCTGTGCCTGCAACAGTTGCACGCTATTCTCTGAAATTCCTATAATCATCTCGCGACCATCAAGAGCGATGAGCGCCACACTATTTTTTCCTCCAAGACTCATTTGTTCTTTTAAAAGCAATCGACGTTCTCGACTTGTCGTCTTTATGCCGTGTTTCTTCTTCAAGAAGTAAATAAACACAAAGAAGACTCCCAGACATAAGGAAAGACCTTTTATCGCTCGAACGAGTAGACTTTCTTCCTCTTCATCTAATTCTAGTGACCCACTCGAGGCATATCTGGCCTGCAACAGCGCATCATTCTCAGCATCTATCGAAGCAGGGGATGGAGCTTCGACCTGCGCCTTAATGCGCCGAAGCTTCTCTATGCCGGTATCTGCCAAACCGTGCTGCACGGAGAATGGCGTAATGATTAGAAAGAGTCCCCACAAAATAAAACGCATAACTACCCTAATGCTTGAATGCGATCCTTTGGGTCGATAATCTCAACAACCCGTAGACCAAACTTTTCATTTACGATTACGGCCTCACCGCGAGCTACGCAGTATCCATTGATATATACATCCAGAGGATCCCCCGCGAGCTTAGTAAGCTCAACTACTGAGCCTTGACCCAGCTGCAAAAGATCCTGGATTGTCATTCGAGATCTTCCAACTTCAATCGTTACTGCTAGAGGTACCTCCTTAATGAAGTCAATAGTTCTGTTCGCATTTGGATTCTCACTTAAAGCTTCCCCTGCCGCCTGAGTTACTTCTTCAGCCGCATCTGCTACCTCCTCTAAATTTTCCTTTAAGGCTTCATCGTTTTCAGAAGAACCCTCACTTGAGGCTACTTCCTCTTCTGGTGTTGTTTCCTCATCTGCCATATTTCAATAGCTCCTCTTTATTCCGATAGTTAATCAAATCATGTTGGGGAATCTGCCTACTAATACGACAGGCTCGATTTCCCCTATAGCTTCCAACATATGCGTAATACTTTGGCTCCCCCTCAATCTTAATCAGGGCCTCTTCTGATGGCACGGTGTCAAGGGATATGATGTCACCTGGCGTCAGCCCAAGAAACTCTCCTGCCGAGATGGAGCCACGAGCCAACTCAACGCTGAGGTTCGTTTGAGTTTGTTTTACATTCATCTCCATACGACGAGCCACACCCGAATCTGCCTCAAGGCGCGTGCTTTGGAATCCCGTAGCAAGCTTTCCTCTTAGCGGCTCGATAGTAGAATAGGGCATGCATATCGTGAGTGTTGTATTCTCTTGCTCAAACTCAACTTCTATCGTCACGATAATTACAGCATCAGTAGGAGGAACAATAGCGATCGCAAGCGGGTTAAACTCAGAGCGAACATAAACAAAGTCTACAGGATGAATCGGCGCCCATGCATCTTTTAGGGTATCAAGAGCCATCATAACGACCTTACCGATCAATCTTGATTCAATTGGCGTATACTCTCTCCCCTCAATTTTTACTCTTCCTTGCGAGCCTCCACCAAATAGAGCATCCACAATTCCAAATACGAGTGGTGATGATGCGACCATAAGAGCATAACCACTGAGTGGGGGCATTCGAAAAATATGAAGCGAAGATGGAAGTGGAAGCTTTTTCATGAAAAGCCCAAACTTTACCATCTCTATTCCAGCAACATTTGCAAAACACGTACGCCCCAGAAAATTTCCTAACTGACTCCGGAATTGTCGTGAGAAGCGATCGTGTATAAGCTCCATGGTCGGCATCCGACCACGAATAATTCTCTCCTGATTCGCAAGATCAAATCTCTTTGCGGATTGAGAGTCCTCCTGCTCTACACTGTCCTCTTCAACGTCCCCGTCCGAGAGTCCTTTTAGGAGGGAATTAATTTCGTCTTGTGAAAGTACCTGATTCATAATGACTTCCTACTGGACCACGAATTGATTAAAATACACCGCCTCAACTTCTTCTCGCCTCAATTCGCTATTGATAATCATCTTCAGCTCGCTCTTGAGATTATCTCTTCCGGTCTTATCTGCTAAATCTTCTCGTGACTTATTCGAAAGAGTACTAATAATCGAATCTCGAATAATGATGAGTTTTGCGAAAAAGCGATTCGGTATGTCTCGCTTCACAAACTCGGCATGTAGCTGACATCGGAGATAGCCCCCTCCATCCAAATTGACAATAAAAGTCTCAAATGGATAAAAGGCTCCTAAAGGCTGTTCATTCTCAGAGCCGTCTTTAAGATCATCAAAGCCTTCTATGTAGAGAATGGTCTCCGGCTCATCTTTAGCAGCATCCTTATCAAGGTCAGTAATCTCAGTTTCTTCACTATCTCGCAAAAGAAAGAAGGCGAGTGGAGTCCCTATTGCCGCAACCACGACTACTACTCCAAGAGCAATCAGGAGAACTTTTCGAGATGGAACGAACCGCTTCTTACCTGAATCGGATTTTCCTTCCTGGGCTTCCCCATTCTCCTGCTCTTCAGTTTCTTGTTCTTCGTCTGCCATAGTTAACCTCTAATTTCAGCCCTTCTCTTCAACCTTTCGAAGACGGATTATGGCTACTGGAGAATTAGCTGGCTGACCACCCTCTGAGAATCTCAGAGCCCTGCACTCCGTTCCCATAGACGCCAGCCTCACCCTTTCATTTCTGACACCATTGCCGTCAAACAAGTGACGGTGAATAATCAGTAACCTCTCAAGGGCCGCATGTCTTACTTCTGTAACATGCCCTCCAGAATCTTCGGCACAAGCCGAAACCTCAATCAGCAAAGTGCACGATTCCAAACACTTATCTGAACTCGCACGTAGACTTTTTAATAATTCCGCAAGTTCCCTACCTCCCTCCTGAAAATGCTCTTCATATAGAAGCAACATCTTCGTAGAGGTTTCGGGAAAAGACCTTGCAATATGGGTACCAACTCCTTCAGATTGTAATTTATCAGCGATTTCAGATACTTGTGTGATTGCAGGGACTTCTCCCTGAAGGCACCATCCCATAATCACAGCCGCAAGAAGAAGGGTTAAAAGATCGGCCAGCGAAATCAGCCAAGTACTTGAATTCATATAGTCTCTCCACTGGGCGAAGCCCCTTCATAGAGGGTAACAACTATCTGCTCGCGACTGTTAGGAGCAAACTCCAGCTCAATGCGAACATCCTGAACATCGAGAGAGAACTCTTCCAATGCTGATTGAAGCAGTAAAGCTCTTCCGTAATACAGCTCATAATCCTCTAGATCTCCAATGACAAGTATGCGTGCATGCATATCATGAGATTGAAGGATGAAATTGAGCGCTTCTAATCCCCCCTCTCTAAAATGAGTACTTTTCGCATCAAAGATTTCAATAGTGTCTTTGAATAAGACTTTCGATGTTGAACGTAAATACTTATCGAGCTCTTCATAATTTGGGGAACGATACGTGGCTAGCTCGGATTTAGGAAAGGTCGTTACACCAATTTTTGAACATATATCGGCCACAAATAAAACAGAAAATACTGCGAGCATTACAGAGAGATATAGGTAGAGAAATCTCTCACCTTTTACTTTCTTCCGTCGCACAACATCTCGATGTCTATTTGGAAAAGATGTCAATTTGTCGTTCCTGTCAATTCAGTCATTCGAAAACTTCTCAATCTCTGCTCAAAGAGAATTGGGCTTTCTTCCTGTGACAAACTCAGTATCCCTTCGAGTGTAATTCGCTTTATTCGAGCCCTTTCTTCTTCTTTTTCAGACAATTTACCAGCAAGCGGTGCAAAAATGAGATTCGCCACCACCGCGCCATAAAGTGTCGTCAAAAGCGCAACAGACAGCCCCGTACTAACACTTGAGATATCTGTAATCGTTTGAAACATATTAATGAGACCAATAACGGTTCCAATCAGTCCCATGGCGGGAGCAATGGAAGCCATAGTTTCTAACAACGAAACGACCTGCATCCCTCGTTGATATGAACTGGCGATCTCATGACTCATAATTCGTTGAATTTGTTTTGGAGAGGTTCGATCTGAACTTAACTCTAGAGCCAGTCGTAGGAAAGAATCACTACAGCGCTGTGATTCACGGTCTAAAACAACTAATCCCTTCTCTTTAACAAGTCGCGAGAGCTTTTGAAGATAGCCATATCGCTCCTCCAGGGAATGCTCTGACTTAGCATAAAGCATGCTCTTAATCTCTTTGCCAGCACTCTCAAAAACTACGGCTGGATATTGCACTATAGCCGCAGCAAGTGTTCCGCCAATTACGACAAAGAACGCAGAAATGCTGAAAAAATTGAGCACCCCGCCCGATAGAAAGGCGGCGATTCCCAGAAATGAAAAACCAAGAAGTATTCCTCCCAGAAAGTGTTGATCATATTTTTTCCGATGACGTTTCAGCACAGCTCCTCCTCACCAAAGTAAAACTGAGTTGTCGCAAGCCAGATGCCAAGTTTTCTCTAATGAAATCAGTCCTTGGGCGAGTGAAGAACGTCATTTTTTTGTCAGGCGGAGGCGATATCAGTCGCTTATCAACGCCTACGAAGAGTTGCCCCTGCCACACCGAGGAGCGCCATACACGAACCAATATATCCATAGAACGTAAGCGGCTGAGGTTCAAAAAAGTCATTTCCAAGCCACAAAAGTATTTGAACGCAAATAATGGTAACAAACGGATTAAGTGTAATAAAAAAGCTCACTATCGATACTGGCAACAAACGAATAGCCTCACCCAGCGCCCAATATGCAATAAAAGTAGAGACGCTCAGATATACGATAGCGGCAAAAGACCAAGTGGCTAGCTGCTCTCCCCTTGGATAGGTAATAATTGGAAACAGTAAAAGAGCGGCAAAAAGAAATGTGATAAAATTGAGTAAATTCGCTCCTATAGTTGCCCCGATTATTTTTTGACCGACACAAAAGCCAGCCCATGAAATCGCAGCGATGCTCACTATAATTACGGCCTCTAATTGAAATTGCGCCTCCTCAACCCCAGAAAGACGAGAATAAAAGAAGACAACAAATCCGAGGATCGCAATGAATGCGCCTACTATCTGAACACGAATGAGTTTCTCGTGAAAAAAAACAAATCCGATAAGAGCTAGAGCTATCGGCCCTATCTGAATAGTGATTGCAGCAGTCATCGGCCCACCCACTTCAATGCCTTTTACAAACGCATAGAAATAAACCGCTAAAAAACAGCCTGATAAAATCACTCCCCAAAAATGCCTTAAAAATGCTCGGGGGGCTGAGGCCCATAAATTTGCTCTCGCGACAAACATCAAAAGAAAAGCGCCTGCTACTCGAAACCACGTGATGGTATATGAGTCAAACTCAATCAACGCTACTTTCATAAAAAGGGGCTCTATGCCCCATAACGCTATAACAGCGAGGCAACAGAGAGACCCATATACAGAAGCGGAACGGTTAGATGCGGTCATAGTAAGAAGTCAAAATAGTAAGAAGTCAAAATGGCAAGGAATTACGATACCGACATAAGTCCATCAATCTATAAATCCAAGTGTCATATTCCTGCGTTGAACGACCTGAAGATTTCTTCGCTGAATAATAACACACTCAGAAAGGGCTAAGATACCCAAAGATAATATTGATGAATATCAAAAAGAGAAAACAGAGCCCAATTCAACTAATTCTTTTACTCTACAATCTCGAGTCTTGAAATACGAGGGGTCCTCTTTGCTACTGCTATTGCAACTCCCACAAGAGCTATACACGTTCCAAGATATCCAATACCTGTTAGTGGATAAGGCTCGAAAAAGATATTACCGAAAAACAAAAGAATCTCGACTACCACAATAGTGACTATTGGATTAGTTACAATACAAAGACTGACAATCGAGACAGGCACAAGTCGAATGGCTTCACCCAGTGCCCAGTATGCTACTGTAGTTGATATACTTAAATATATCATGGCTGCAAAGCTCGCGGTAAGAATCTGATGGCTTTCAGGAAGCGTTATAAACGGGGATAGTAGCAATGCAGAAAAGAGATATGCCGCGAGATTGACAATATTTACTCCTACTCGAGAGCCTAACATTTTCTGTCCTATACAATAACCGACCCAAAATATGGCAGAAATAATGACTACCCCAACAGCATCAGCCTGAAACTCTGTGATGCTCGCAACTCCCAATCTTTCCTTGAAAAATAAAAAGAAGCCGAGACTAGCAACAATGACCCCCAATATTTGAAGCCGCGCTAATCGTTCACGAAACCATACAACTCCAACTAAAGCCAAAAGTACTGGGCCCACCTGAATTGTAACGCCAGCAGTAATCGGACCTCCGAGATCAATTCCTTTAATGAAGGTAAAGTAATTCACTGCCAAACAGAGTCCAGTAGCAAAAAGTGGCAGAAGATTGGGCCTCATCGCATAAAGATACTCCTTCCAACACGCTCGGCTCATGCAAAGTAGGAGTACGCACGCCCCAGTCAGACGAAACCAAGAAATAGTGTATGCATCGAATTCAATAAGAGCTGCCTTCATAAAAAATGGCTGAAGCCCCCACAGTAGGACTACAGTAAGACAACATGCCATGCCACGGGACATTGGATATCTCCTTCAATACTCGGTTTTCATCAATAGTTACTTAGAAGGCTTTTTCGACCATCCTCCTATTTTTGGTGCAGACGAACGCAAAATCTTAATGAGGAAAACGGATGTAACCGCTAACATAATAATACTCAGCCACTGGCCCCGAGTTAAACCAAAAAGCTGAAATCCGACGTGGAGGTCGGGCTCTCGAAAAAACTCCGTGAACATTCTCATAATGGGATACAAAAAGAGAAAGAGTGCTGCAATAACTCCTGGCCGCTGCGGTTTTCGCCAGACCCAGAATAAAACCAAAAAAAGAAAAAGTCCCTCAAAGAAAGCCGCATAGAGTTGCGAAGGATGGCGAGCGATCAGAACCTCTTTGAGCGCCTCTTGAATTTCCTTATTCCCAGATTGAACACTCCGTACAATCTGGTGCATAACATCCAATATCTGAGATTTCCCCCCATAGTTAACCATATTCTGCCAACTGCTCGCTTCAATCCCAAGCTTCTCAACCACTCCTTGAAGCGATGGCAACTTCTCTGGAGAGTAGAAAGGCCATGTAAGAATATCTTGGGGAAATTTTACAGGGAATATACATGAGCTATTGCAAGCTCTACCAACGAGCTCACCATTAATAAAATTTGCTAATCTTCCAAAGGTAATGCCAAGTGTAGAGCCATAGATTACCAGATCACCCAGATGCCAGAATGATATCTGATGACGTCGACTGAATATTAGAACTGCAATGACCATTCCGACTATTCCTCCATGACTCGCCATTCCGCCTTCATTCACAGCAAGCACACCCCAAAAAGGGAAGCTATCTCGAAAATCAGTCAAGAGACTTGGCGAGTAAAACAGGCAGTATCCCAGTCTTCCTCCGACAATACATCCAACCGCTACCGAAAAAACAAAATCTTCTAAAAGATGTCGAGATAGGAGCATTCCTGGCTTGGCGAGAAGCCACGCCGTAAAAAAGTACCCTGATAAAAATCCGCCAAGATAGCCGAGACCGTACCAACGAATACCAAACGACTCGGTAAACTGTATCGCGAAGGGGTCAAAAGCTAGGAGGTATCCACTATCCATGTACGCTAGTCTAGAAACTTTTTATGAAAGCGGAAAGAGACCTCTATTGAAAAGATAGCAATACAAATGGGTCCAATTTGCCATAAAATATGATTACCAGATTTGATATACGGCTGCGATTCTAGAGCCACTAGATTTTGTCCCCAATAAACTGGACTCTTACTGAGGAGCACGGCAGACTAACGTTTTACACTGAATACTTTTCTTTAGGGAGGAGCCCGTGGCGAACCTCAATACATTACAGAAAGAAGTGGTCCAGTTTCGAGATGCACGCGATTGGAAACAATTTCACACATATAAAGATATGCTACTCTCTCTGAACCTCGAGGTATCTGAGCTCTGTGAGCATTTTCAGTGGAAGAGTGCGCGTGAGATTCAAGAGATGGACAAAAAGAAAGTAGGTGAAGAACTTTCCGATATCCTCTATTGGATACTGCTTCTCTCTAATGACCTTGAAGTTGACATTGAAGACGCATTTCGTAAAAAGATGAAAAAAAACGCTGCTAAATATCCCTTGGACCAAGCAACAGGATCTAAAGATAAGTACACAAGCCTGAAAGCCTGAAATCAGGCTCTTATGATTGCGCCTCTCTAATTTTTAGAAGCAGCTCCTCCGCACTCATGCACGTGCGACGAATATCAGAGGCATTTACTATTACATCAGCCAGCTCTTCATATTTTTCCTCTCGAAAGCGAATCAGCTCTGGAAATGCCTCCTTAAGACGCTCGAGGATTTCACCTTCATTTTTTCCTTGATTCAGCACTTCTTGGCTAAAAATATTACCCCAGATAAGGGGCTTCGGCTCGACGAAAAAACGACTCAGCAACTCTTGTCGCATCACGGTATCAGCCCGTACATATACTATGATACCTATTTCATGTAGACGGTCTTGCATCTCTTTCGAACAATAGACAACACTTCCAGTTGTATCGAACACAAAATTCTCGTCTAACAAGTGAAAGTCGCTGTTCAGAAAAGACTCCAGTACCTGCTCCTCCTGCTGAAGATACAGCGCTTCTCTTTTCGTATAGCCAACCTGGTGAGGATGGCCAAGCCACTGAGCAACTGCCCCTACCCCTTGAGCATCTTGAGGAAGCGCTCCAACCAAGCCTTGCTCTATAAGATCATCACAACACACTCGAGTATAGCCCAATTCATCTTCCAACTTTTTAGACCAATATGATTTCCCGACATTGCTAAAACCTATGAACACGATCCTCATAGAAGTTCCCCATCCTTCTTTTCAATGACTGATGAACTACTGCTTCTACGGCATGCAGCAAATCCAACTACATAATGACAGGCGACGGGGAAGACGGGAAGTATGCTCTTTTCGTTCCCAAAGCTTCAGTAACAATTTATGAGCTTTGAATACATCTCTCGTTGAGTCCACCAGGAGGGCATCAGAATATAACAAATCAAACTTCCACTTTTGAGTGAAATAGAGATTTCCCCACCAAGACTAGCATTACTCTGTCCATTCCTATCTCCGAACTGTAGCGCTTCGTTATCGAGTGGATATTTTAGTCGTCTCGTCTGAATACCAGTTACTTTTGTCAGTGGAAGAAGAGAAATCACTGTATTCGCTGGCATGTTAGTCGTCATAGAGCTCTTGCTATCAGTCAGCACATAACCGATACCATCATTATCGAAGAGCCTAAAGTTAAACTCAGAACTGAACTGACAAAGAATACTTAGGTTTGTAATTTGGTGATCGAATCGCCCCCCTTTCAGGCCTACAATAGAAATTTCCTTAAAACCTTTGTCAGAGAGATATAAAAGTGCTTTTTCAAAATCAGTACTATACTGATCGCCATTCTCTATGACTATTGTCCCACGAGCTATCTCTTTGCCAGCAGGAATTTCGACTGAGTCAAGGTCTCCAATAATGACTTCTGGCCAAAATCCCATATTCAATAGGATATTCGCAGCTCCGTCTGCGCAGATAATGAGAGAATGATGCTCAAGAAGCGCGTCGAATAGCGCACTATCTGGGAATTCTCCATTTAACACCAGCAGTGCGGAGTGCCGACGGGTTATATCGTTAACTTTTTTTTCCATTGATAGAATCCCAAAAGGGCCAAAAACACATACAAACCAAAGAGCACTGCGGTAAGATATAATTCCTTAACCCCGTAGAGAACAACAGCTCCGCTATCAATAATAACCCAATACAGCCAGTTCTCAATTCGCTTATCCTTTGCCAGGAAAGTGGCATAAATACTAAAAATTGTAATTGCTGCATCTGGATACGCCAGCGATGCGCCGGTATACCGCCGTGTAAACTCTCCCAAAGAGACCGTCAATACTAGACATAGCAGAACTCCTTGTATGTTCCTGATTCTCGATCCAAAGTGAATAGACGGAGCCTGTTGCTTCTGCCCTCCTTGCCATAAGAAGAATCCCTGTATCGATATTCCGATAAAGAAAAATTGAAGCATCGCCTCGGTAAACAACTCAGCGGCCATAAAAACGAAGATATAACACACACTGCTTACTATCGCGAAGAACCAACACCATGGTCGCTCTTGCATAGCCAGCAATACATAAAAAAGTGCTGTGATGACTGCAACGAACTCTATCAGAGAACTAGTATTCATTAGCTTAAGAAGTACGTCCAAGTGAATCCAAAACTTCTCGGATCACCTAACTGGACATATTTTTTATTGGGGAAATCTGGTGGCTCATTTCCAAAGAAAAATCCACGCACCGCATAATGCTCATCTGTGAGATTTCTGCCCCAGAACTGAAGTCGCCATCGATCTGAAAAATAAAAGAGTGAAGCGTGAAGCAGGTGATATGGCTTTGATTGAGCATCATGGCTATCATCAAAATAGAAGGAATCTCGCCCAGCAATTCCAACCTGAACCGAAAGAGTGTCTCGTAAAAACTTCTCTACCTGAGCTGCATATTGCCACGAGGGTGCATGCGACTGCTGTCGTCCATCAAGGCTATTTAATACACCCTCATTGACTTCTGCGCGAGTATCTAGCAAGGCGATTTGGGTTTGTAGAGAGAGGCTATCTGTAATTCGAAAAGCTGATTCAAGCTCCGCCCCATAGCTATAGCCCTTAGCAGCGTTATCAGTCACATAGCTAAAAGACAGGGGATCGCTTGGATCAACCTGTAAGGCAAGCTTTAATTGCTGGTCATCTCGATAGTTGACGAATGAAGAAACTACTCCCGTAAAACGATCGTCAAACAAGCTGAAACGAGCTCCCATTTCAAAATTTATAAGCGATTCTGGTTTGAATTCAATCGAATTGCTCGGCAAGCTCGGACTTGCATTAAATCCTCCGCCTCGAAATCCTCGTGCAACTCGAATGAAAGGGACTAAGTCCTCATTCGCTGTATACCGAAGTGATATATCTCCTCCCCACATCACATCGTCAGGCGTAAAAGTGGCTCCCCTCGAATCAATAAAATCAGAGTCACGGCGCTCAAACCGCACCCCAGAATTGAGGAGAAGGACGTCGGAAAGCGGATACTCGATAGCAGCAAAAGTTGCATATGTATCAGCAGCATAACGGGACCTGAGGTAGTCATACTGCTGATTATCAGCAAATTCTGAAGTAGTTGTCCTCTCAGAGAGATGGTGCCAGTAGAGCCCTAGCACGTATCGAAGTGCCTCTCCTCCCAAAAACTGTTCTCCTCGAAGACGAATAAGCTGAGCAGCAGCATCTCGATTCCTATCTGTATCTGAAAAGTAGTCATAAGGATCAAAGGGTGCCCAAAATGTATTGCTTCCCCAATCTCCATCAAATGAATACTCTTGGGCAGAACGGTAGTAACTCGTGTTCAATTCAAGATTAAGGGTAGAATTCAGGTTCAACTCTCCCTTCAATGACATAAGTTGTAGCGTTTCTTCATCACGCCCCGGTCGATCGGATTGCGTCTCGAATCCATTGAAAATCGAAAAGGCGTCATATCCGTTCTGTAAATCAACATTCAATACCTGCAGCGTAAAGGATGCATTATCAGACGGGGAGATTTGTAATTTTGCTCGTCCTGTAAACTCTTGTCGTTCATTCGTACTATCTGATGACAAAAATTCATTATGGCGGAACCCGTTTTGTTGATGACCAAACACCGCTATTCGGGTTGAGACCCCAGGCGTAATTGCTCCACTCAAAGCCGATCCAAACGAGATGAGCTGATCACTACCACTAGAGAGCACTGTTGTGCCATTGAGTTTGTCTGTTGATTCTTGACTTGTTACACTGATCGCACCAGCCATAGCACTAGAGCCAAATCGTGTGGGCTGTGGGCCTCTATGAACCTCAAGCTGCTCAATATCAAAAAGAGTCAGAGCAGCTCCTACCCCTGACAAATCAATATCATCGACAATTACCGCAACAGAGGAATTCGGAAAACCTTCATACTGCTCTAGGTCACCAACTCCTCGTATCTGAAAAAACCGAGGTCGCGAGCTCCCTCCTGCAAAATTTACATTAGGAAGGTCAAGAATCTGGTTTTGAAGAAAATCAATGCCAGTCTCTTGGAGCCGATCTGCTTGAATCAAACTAACACTCCCAGAGTAGGTTTGGAGTGATTCACTCAGCGGGGTCCCCTTAACGATTATCGCTCGCTCAGTTATCGCATTGAGTGATTCTAAACCTGAAACCGAAGGGCTATTATCCCTCTGCTCCGAAGATTCACTGCTTTGAGATTTACTGCCTTGGTCTGCAGCGTAGACTTCAGCTGCGAATAAAACGACGGCAAGGCAGACAAAATAGGCGGAAAGGAACGCAAAATGATGATACGTTCTGAGCGATAGCGTCTTCTTGAAAGATCCCACGGCAAGCAATCGGGTTCTATCGAGCGTTCCGAACTGGCTGCTTCGAAATCCGTGAGAAGAACCGTCGATACAGGGCGTAGTCTCTCGGATTAGAAATTCTTGCGCTGCTTTTGACTTACAGATCTTTGAATTACACTGCGACATCTTGCCTCCCTACGTCGGTACTAGCCGAATCAGGTTCTACGGGTTTACCAATAGAGCATTGGATTCTCAGGCAATAACGCCTCCCCAGAGTCTGGGAGGTGATATCAACTTCCCCTTACAAAGTCCAGCTTCAAATAGCTCAATCTCTGATTTGTGAGTTAATTTGCGAGAAAAGTACTTTTAAGGTTTTCATAAGTTCTACTGAGTTTCTATAGTGGAGGGGAAGATAATCGTATGGGATTGGTGTATGGGAGACCGTAAGGTAGTAGCCCAAGAGCTCGCTAAGTTGTTTAATGCATTTTCTCATCCTGATAGAATTCGGATGGTTGAAGAACTTGGTCGTGCGGAATGTGATGTTCAGGGGCTTTCTGAGACGTTAGAAATTTCATCCTCTCGCGTATCGCAGCATCTCGCGTTGTTTAGAAGCCTCCGAATTGTTCACGAGCGCAGAGAAGGAAAACACCACTTTTACAGCCTCGTGGAACCAAACGTTGCAAATTGGATTTTAGAGGGATTGCGATTTACGGAACTTGGAGTAATTGGTTCACCAACTTTTGATAAAGCGGTAGAACAGGCTCTTAAAGTATGGGGTAAAAACGACGAATAAAGAGAAATAAGATAGGTATTACAATATGTTGCCTATTTTTTCTTAATTCATTTGCATATATTCGCATATATGCATATTATTATTTGTGTTAGGATTACGGGCGTCAACACGTCCTTTATGCGGAATGATTCGGAAACAGGAGACTGAGATACATGCAAAAATCTTCCCCCAATAAAATCTCTTCAATCAATGAAATCATGGCGTCTTTCGTCGTCTTCCTTGTCGCTTTACCGCTCTGCATGGGAATAGCCATCGCTTCTGGACTCTCACCAGAGAAGGGTCTCATCACTGGCATTATTGGTGGTATCATCCTTGGACCGATTGCCGGAAGCCCATTGCAAGTCAGCGGACCAGCTGCGGGATTGGTGGTGATCGTTTGGCAAGTAGTAGAACAGTTCGGAGTTTTCGGACTGGGAATTGCTGTTGCGTTGGCGGGTCTACTTCAGTTTGGTGCTGGACTGCTTGGCGGCGGGCAAATCTTTCGGGCGGTGTCCCCAACCGTTATCTATGGAATGCTGTCTGGCATCGGAGTTCTTATTTTTGGTTCGCAATTTCATGTCATGCTCGATGCTACTCCTCGGGCAAGCGGTCTTGATAATTTGAGTGGCATTCCAGAGGCCTTTTGGAAAGTCGTCTGGCCTAGCACAGGGGGAGTTTCAGATGCGGCACTGGTCGGAATAGTAACCATTCTTCTTGTAGCCGGCTGGGACCGCATCAAAAAGCCACCTTTTGAATTTGTGCCAGGAGCCTTAATTGGTGTTTTCGGAGGCTCTCTCTTAGCATCAGTAGCATCACTCCGCGTTAAGTTCGTAGAAATTCCAGACTCCCTCCTTGGAAGTGTAGAGATCCTTCCAACAGAACAAGCATTAGAATTACTGCTGACTCCCGGTTTACTGGTTCTTGCAATTAGCATCGCAATTGTTGCCAGTGCCGAGACCCTGCTTTGTGCTGCCGCCGTTGATAAACTTCATTCTGGTGTACGCACAGACTATAATCGAGAACTCCTCGCACAGGGAATAGGGAACACCTTATGCGGGATCCTTGGAGCACTTCCGATGACGGGAGTTATTGTCAGAAGCTCTGCCAACGTACGGGCGGGTGCAAAGACGAGATGGTCAGCAACCCTACACGGTGTCTGGTTGCTCGCTTTCATATTGCTTCTTCCAAATCTCCTCAATTTTATACCAACCTCCAGCCTCGCTGCTCTCCTTGTAGTAATTGGATGGAAGCTGATTAACATCGCAATTATTGAAGAGCTGAGAGAAAAAGGGCGCGAGGAGGTCTTGATTTTCGTTTTGACCGTGGCATCAATTGTCACCTTCGACCTCCTGACGGGTATAGTCATCGGTTTCTCTGCTACTCTGTTCCAACTTCTCTACCGCCTGACCCATCTTGAGGCTGAGGTATTTACTTCAGAAGAGGGGGGAAGTGAACTGAACCTAGAACTCGTTGGAGCAGCAACATTTCTCAGTATCCCATCGTTAGCAAAGACTCTCGAAAAAATCCCTTCAGATGCGATACTACATGTTCACCTTCACCACCTCGCTTATATCGATCACGCATGCTTGGAGCTACTCACGCAGTGGGGAGACCAACACGAGAAGTCCGGGGGCAAAGTTTATCTCGAGTGGGATCAACTGCATCACTATGCCAATTCGTCGAAACCAATTTCCCGCAAAAGCCTAAACAGCGAAGTGGATAGACAAAATTCAAGTATAGAGCTTCACACGGCATAATATGTGTTAAGAACCGTTATTGAAAAAGGAATATAACAGATGGATTCAATGAAAAAATTGGTAAAAGGACATCACGCTTTCTTGGAAAACGAGCACCCAAAACTGAAAGAAGAATTTGTTGAACTAGCGAAAGGGCAAGCGCCTGAGATTTTATTGATTACCTGTTCCGATTCAAGAGTGAGTCCTGAGCTATTCCTGCAGCACAAGCCAGGTGAAGTCTTCACTATCCGTAATGCGGGAAATATCGTTCCCTGTTGCAGCAACGCCAACCTCGGGGATATTGGCACCATAGAATTTGCCGTGAGTGTTCTCGGTGTTAAACATATTATTGTTTGTGGACACTCTGATTGCGGTGCAGTGAAAGGGATGCTGAATCCTGAGAAATTAGAGTCTCTTCCTCATCTTCATGATTGGATTGTCCAATCTTCATCAGACTTTGATATTGATGAGGATGGCAGTCTTGAAGCTCACATCCGGCAAAATGTAATCAATCAGCTCAACCACCTGAATCAATACGACTTCATTAGCGGGCGCATTGAAAGTAAAGAGCTCTGCCTTCATGGCTGGATATACGACATTGAAAGTAGCTCCATTATGGCTCATAACGCCAAAGATGAGGGCTGGATACCCCTCAGTGCACCAGACCTTTAAGAGCATTCTACATTTAATGATGCACAGTCCTTGAAACTCAATACTGCCGAGCCGGACTGTATAGGATGGGAGCGAAAGCGACCCTTATCATACGTTAATGGTTATAAGGCAGTCGCCTTAAGAGCATAGCCATTCCGCACGTGTTTGTTACGCCAGCAAAAACCAATCCACATCCCACAAATGCAGAAAGAGCGAGAAACCACTGATTGACAAAAACCCCAAGAAGAATACCCAAGACAACTAAAGAACCTGCAACAATTTGCACCTGTCGTTCCATAGCGATAGGCGCGGAGGAATCCTCTTCTACAGGAAGGCCATTCTGTTTCCACTCGTTCAGGCCGCCTCTTATGACACTCATTTCAGTCTCAGCAGCTGTTCCACGAACTATCTGACACGCTCGTTCAGCTCGCATTCCTCGTTGACAACAAATTAGGAGTTTTCCTTCTCCTGCAAGAACTTCGTCTCCACTTTCAAGTTTACTCAGTGGAATATTACGAGCACCTATAATATGGCAACTCCGGAATTCA
This sequence comes from bacterium, assembly GCA_009926305.1. Lineage (NCBI taxonomy): Bacteria > bacterium. The sequence continues at coordinate 63,024 of RFPC01000003.1, read as the reverse complement.
GCTGGTTCTCGAACATCAATAATCTGACAACTCGTATCATTCTTCATTATTTCATAGGCATCCATTGGCTCGATCATATCAGTCATTTCTTCCCTCCCCCAGCTCAGCTATCTTTTCCATTTCGATCTTTCATCACGAAAAGAACGAGGACCATAGTGAATATATATCAATGCGAGGCAGTTATTATGAGCTCTTCCAGCCTCCAATAGCTACCGTATAACGACTTCAAGATAACAACATAATATGTATCCATGAGATAAAACATATCAACAATGGCTAATACCAATAAATATTTCCTTCGATGCTGTGACTCCAAGGAAAAGCGGCGCAGAAACTATAAATGTAAAGCGTCAACTGAAGGAGATAAGGCGACAGCCTGCAACTCAGAATGGCTATCAATTTAAGGAATTAGGCAACACAACTGCCCCTACTGCCGAATAAAGAAAGAATCATTCATTTTCTAAGGCATATCCTATGAATTCTAGAACTTCCGGTTTTACGCTGCTAGAGCTTATGATCACCATGACAATCGTTGCAATTCTCAGTGCTATTGCAGTGCCTCAGTTTAACGACTATCGGGCGCGGGGTTTTGATTTGCGGGCGATGAGTGACCTTAGAAACGTCGCTATAGCCGAAGAAGTATATTTTCTCGATGAAGAGCAGTATCTTTCATGCTCAAACGAAACCTGCGCTAACCTTCCTGGCGTCTCTAGTCTCTCACAAGGAGTCAACATCGAAATCCTTGCCGGTGACACAGGGTTTACTGGCAGTGCCTTTCACCCCAAAGGAACCGGAAAGGTATTTGCTTGGGATAGCCTGCAAGGTGGGCTTAACTTCTAGCTCCTGAGCAATGAACCGCTCCACATATAGCATAAGGCTCTATACGACCGGAGTATTGATAAACTCCGAGGTGATATTTGAATAGCTCTGTTTGTCTTTCGATTGCTCAAAGGTCTTTATAAGAGCTTCATCAACGGTATACCTTGGTTTGTATCCAAGAATCTCTTGAGCTGCTGTTATATCAAAGTAGTGGTCTGTATACATCTCATCAACAAGAAAACGTGTTAGGCGTGGCTCTCCTAAGACTGGAAATGTCTTGCTGAGAAACTCCATGAATACCGCCAAACGACGAGCAAGTTGATACGGGACCGAACGAGAGACTCTTTTTACGTCGTGATATTCTAAGACTTGATCAATCCACTTCCATAGCGGATATGGATCTCCCTGACTGATAAAAAAGGATCTCCCTCTGCTTGCCGGATTCTCCTCTAGAGCTGTCATAGCAAGAAGATGCGCTTCAGTACAATCTTCAATGTAGGAGAAATCTACCAGGTTGTTCCCACTACCAATTCGACGGAGGCTACCGCTTCTTCCTTTCGCCACGACCATCTTTGTAAGGCTTGTATCTCCCGGTCCAAAGATTAAATGAGGACGAAGAGAGCACGTCATAAGTTTATCTTGATCAGATTCAAGAACGAGTCGTTCAGCCTCAGCCTTCGTCTCTGGATAAAATGCTTCGTAATGATCTGGATACGCGATGCTTTCATTTACTCCGCAAAGAGAAGCACCTCGTGCAATTACACTAGGTGAGCTCGTAAATACAAGTCGTTTTACCCCAGCCTCTTGAGCCGAGTCTATTAATTTGCGCGTTCCCTCGATATTGGTTGCTCTAAAATCTTGATACTTCCCCCACATCTTAACGTAAGCCGCTGTATGGAAAATACCCGACACTCCACAAAGAGCTTCACTCGGCAACGAGGCAGATGAACCAAGATCATGATTAAATTGGACTACATCTAAGTCCGCCAACTCATCATAGGTTGAACGAGATAAGCTACGAACATCAGCACCACGAGCGAGTAACGCTTTAACAATTGCTTTACCGAGAAATCCACCTCCTCCAGTTACGAGGAATGTTTTTCCCTTAAAATCCTCTTTCTTTTCACTCATGCCGCTTCTTGCTTCACAGTATACTGACGAGCCCATAAACTGAGTTGATCCCGAAAAATCTTTGCATTGTGACGACCATCTACGGGAAAGTTTGGGTGGAAGAAGAACCATTTAATTTTCTTGGTCAGTGCATGGCTCTGAGCCACATCCTCAAGCTCTGACAAGAAAATCCTTCGAGCCTCATCACTCTCTGGCCAGAACTCGGGATTCGGCTCAATCACAATACCCGGCTCTTCACTCGCTCCCAACGATACAAGAGCACTGCGGCGAACTTTCGTCATCGTGTTGAAAATCATCTCCGTTGGAACACTGTAATACGTCTGATCTGGAGTCTCTACAAGATGCGCAACGCGACCACTGTAAAAAAGATACCCTTCGTTATCAACGCAACCTACGTCTCCAATCCGATGCCATCGCTTATTATCATACACGAACTTCGAAGAAGAGTTCGCCTCGGCATTCTCGAAATATTCCTCACTTACATTTTCTCCGCTAACTAATATCTCTCCGATAACATGAGGCGGAAGGGGCTGTACAACCCCTAAGTCACGCATCTGATGTCGATCTACAATTATGACATCTACTCCCGTTAAAGGCTTACCGACGCATAATCCGGGATGATGTAATTGAATAGTGTTACACGATGTACGGTCAGACTCCTCTGAAGTGTCGTAAAGCGACGTAGGTCTCGGCAGCTCAGACACAGGCGCCAAGGTTACGGGAAGAGCCTCAGTCGCGCCGTAGGGAGTGTATACCCTGCCCTGTGGTAGTAGCTCAGATACACGGGCTGAAACTTCTTCAGAGACAGGCGCACCAGCCATAAAAATCTTTTCAAGTGATGGGAAGTCTTGTTTCGCTCTCAAAGCGTAGTCCGCTATCTTTTTCCATAACGTTGGTGAGCCAAACGAGTAATTCACTTCAAGATCGTTGACAATCTTTACTATTCGCTCTGGTGAAAGGGATATAGGCCGAGAGGGATCGACGTTTGGAAAAACACTACACACGCCATTGGCAAGATGGAATAACGAAAACACTGGTAAAAGGGGAAGGTCCCGTCTTCCCTGCTCGATTCCAAAGTGCTCTCGAAGTATTCTCAGCTGAGCAGTTAGCATCGTATTGGTATATATCACTCCTTTTGGTCGACCTGTTGCGCCAGAGGTAAATGCGACAAAAACAGTATCCGAACTCCGGCTTGGTGCTGATAGGGGCTTGGCAGAAAAGCGCTTGAGGTAACTCAGCTTCGGTCCACCTGTATAAATCCAATCACTTGCAGTTACATGAAACTTCAGCTGCGGCATAATCTCGCGCCGCTTAAGACGTAAAAGCTGTGCTCTCGGAGAACCAATCAGCACATGGGGGTTAATATCACGAATGGCTTTGAAGAGATTCTCTTTTCCCATTCCAGGGTCTAGGAAAACAGGGATTGCAGCCCTACCGATAACGGCATACGTAAGAGCCAAAAAGTCAGCTCCTGGCGGTACTAGCATTAGCACTCTGTCTCCGGGCTCGAGTCCTAACTCCGTCAACCCTCGTTCATACTTGTAAATTCTATCTCTCATTTCACGGAATGAGGTTTGGCCATAACGAACTTGATCCCCTATAAAAAGAGGCTCTATAACGGCTGGCTTGTTACCCAACTCCTCACAGTGCCTATGAAAGCTTTCACGAAGGACGCTTCCTGCTTCTGTTGGCTCTGTATCATGACTTGTCGATTCGAGAATCTGGGAACGACCACGTCCGAATTCAAGAAAACCTTTAATTGCCGGCAATGCAACCTCTCTTGCATCTTCAAGCACAAGGTGTGAGGCTTCCGCCAGCTCAATAATCTCTGCGCTCGGAAAATGTCGAGCAACTTTTGTAAGCATTTCACGATGAAAACATGGATCCGCTAATCCCCATATTATCTGAACCTCATGATTAGCGAGTAGATGTATATTCTCTGCCAGCTCCATCATGGTCTTGTAACTTGGATGTCTTGAATCAAAGGGGATATCATCAACGAAATCCCAGATAGCTCGCCTATGTGCGACAGATTTATAGGGAGCGTAATATCCTGCTCTCACATTCTTCGGCAACTTGTGAAATACGCCCAAAACCGTCGTAAAGCGAAGAAACTGTCGGGTTATCTGAGTGAGGAACTTCCCGATAAAGGGCGTTGCCGCGATTTTAATCAACGGCGGTAAGGCTTCAGTCTCTGTCAACGTAGTATTGAGATATACTATTCGCTGAACTCGCTCTGGGTAGCGAACGGCTAGCCCTGTGCCAATTGAACCACCCCAGTCATGCATCACAAGAGAGAACTGTTCGACCTCTAACTTCTTAAGGAACTCCTCCAACTGATCAATCCGATCTTTAGCCCGATAACGAGTTCCTGGCGTCCTATCAGAAAGCCCTAATCCAATGAAATCAGGGGCAATCACTCTAAAACTCCCTCGCAACAAATCTATCAATTCACGATAGTAAAAAGACCACGTGGGATTACCATGCAAAAGGACAATCACAGGCCCCTCACCTTCATCCACATAGTGCATACGGTGACCAGCTACAGTGAGAAACTTCGATGCAAACGGAAATAGCCCTCTGAGTTCTGGTGGAAAATTTGTTACGTGCCGCTCCAAGGTATGCCTCTTTAACTACTTTACTAACAATTAATACTCGAACCGATCATGCTCTGCCCCCATATTGGGGAGATGCCAGTACGCACTCCGACTGACGACTAAGAGTAACAGCTCCTCAACTCTAAAATCGAAATGAAGCCATCACACTCTGCACACAAAAAGGGAACCATAACAGCTAGGGAAGGAGGAAAGTCTTACTTACCACTCTATTCCCATAAAAATTGAATTTAATCCGCTACCGAACGCCGTCAACAACACCTTTTCTTTGGCATTTATTCCCTTTTCTTTTACTCCAGTAAAAAAGGCTGCCGGCAAAGAGGCAGAGACGAGATTTCCATAGCGTTGGTAGGTGGTAAATTCCTTTTCCATATCTAATCCCATCTCAGCGTAGAATGCTCTATTTACTTGCTTGCCCACCTGATGACAAAAAATATGATTTATCTCTTCGCGATTCCAGTGAAAAGTCTGATGGAAGTCGCTCCACATTCTTTTCCCCAGTCTAGATGCCTCAACTATTAAGTCTCCAGATTCGGTATGCATGATGGGATTTAAACCGTTTTCTCTCGCCAGGTGGAAGTCAGCATTCCCCTGACAAAGATTACTATGCTGGGAGGCGCTCCGTGAGGTACAGCCAACTATCTTGTGTGGGTGAGCACTAAGATCACTTCTCGTGACTATTGCCGCTGCAGCTCCACATCCAAGAGTAAATGTCGGAAGCAGCTTAATCACTTCCTCCCGAGACAGTTGTTCATTTTCAAGCAGGTAACGAATACTGGACTCAATGATACACGCAATATTTTCAGCAGAGACAACTATTCCGGCTTCAATAGCTCCCTGCTCGATCATGAGCCCAAGCATCTGAATCCCATTCGAAAAGCCGATACACGCATTGGTAATATCAAAGGCTTGGACGGTCTCACCCAGCTCCAGCTCTCTATGAATGATGGTTGATGTGCCAGGTTCAAAGAAGTCTCTCGTTACAGAACAGTTTACGATTGCACCGATACTCTCCCGCGGCACTGTCATTGATTCTAATACCTCCCTGACTGCAGGGATTGCGGCTTGGCTGGGGAGAACCGACGTATCCCAGAATCTTCTGGTCTTCACTCCGCTTAATTTCTCAAGCGTTCCAAATGGGATGTTCAGCCGTTCATAGAGAGGAGCGAGCCGATCTTCAATTTCAGCTGACGTGACCTCGTATTCCGGCAACTGAATCGCGTGCGCATCTAGAGCAACATTCTTAAATTGGAGGGCAAACATAGTATCCTTATCCTACCTGGTCGAAAATGAAACGACTATTTACTCCCGAAGGCTAGCACCCCTTGGGGCTAGGAACAACAAAGCAGGGCATTTTGAGTATGAAAAACTCAACAATGTGGGGCGGATGCAACAAGATCCTCAATAACATACCGAAAAGAGTGCAGACAGGTTGTTACCCGCCATTGAGCAAGGGCCCGCTCAAGATTATGATTTGGCCGAGTCACTGGAAAGTAGACATCGCCCCGCAAGTAATCCGCCAAAAATCGGGCAGTCAAATTAAAGCTAACCGTAAAGCCTGCAAATGAGAGGAGTGATTTCTCGGCATCTGTTAACTCGAAACGAGAGGATAAAAACCCCCGTAACACCGCCTCCATAATACCGCTATCAACCCCAACCTGTGAGAGGTCTCTCTCATCTTCACGACCGACTGCCGAGGCACTGCGCAGGAGATCTCCAATATCATATAGTGGTGTTGCTGGCATACAGAGATCTATATCAACAAGACACAACACCTCGTCAGAGTTCTCCCGAAAGAGAAAGTTATTTGTTTTTGTATCCCCGTGGATAATTTGCTGTCGCAGTTTGCCCCCCTTGACTGCCTTATGAATTTGAAGTGCGTCTTCCTCAAATGACCGCATCTCCTCATACAGACATTTCGATGTTTGTAGCCTTTCGGGGACCCCCTGACTGAGAGCCTCTTGCAACTCGCTCCATCTACGGAATGTGTCCTGAAAATCTGGGGAGTAATCATAGATTTCAGAGCACGGCATCTCAGAGAGAAGATACAAAAACTCCCCTGTCGCATTCCCCAAAGCATACCCCTTTGAATCATTGGGGCAGATGTCATAGGAAATACTATCTTCTACAAAGTTGTAGGTTCTCCAATACAACTTTCCATCAGAGTGATAGGGCTCATCATCAACAGTCGGAATCAAAGTAAGAGAATCAGAAAACTCTCGTTCTGGATGCATTTTAAGCACTTTAGAAATTCGTTGGATGTTGGATAACATGAGTTCAGGATTCTCAAACGCTGTGGTATTGATCTTTTGATGGAGATATTTCTTCGTATTTTCACCCACGCGGACTTCACTGACATACGTTTCATGCAAATGTCCCTGATAGAGTCGAAACATTCTTTTCACTTCTCCGCCGAGAGAGAATTGATTTAAGGTCGAATGAAAATTCGCTATTTCATCAACAGAAAGTTCCGTCAGCTTTCTCATTTCCTTTCCTTTTTCAGAAGACCCTAGCCTTCAGGCATTTAAAATCAAGGCACAACACGGTCTTCTATTACACTGATCGTGGAACTTTCTCTGTTCCCTATCACATACGAGCCATTAAAGACTTCTCGCCTAATGTAAACGAGAAACGGATAATACTCCCATTGAGCAGAAGTAAAAATCCGATACAGGTTCCCACGAAAACGTTCCACTCATGTTCACTCATCGGATAACCAATCATACCCTGATCCCGCCCGAAAAGAGCAAGCCCGAGCAATCCCATCGTGAGGAAAATCGTAAGAATGCTGAGTATCATAAAAACAAAACTACCAAAACTTGCAACAAGTTCGGCGCTATGCTCCCAATCGAACTTTGCAAAATATGCACCCAGCGCCAATCCAAGAGAAATTATCGAGCCACTCATTATCCAACTCACCAAAAACGTTGAGATAATGGTCTCTTTCGCAGCCCCGAGCGCTAGACCTCCTGAGACAAATGTAAAGCATGAAATGGACCCAAGCATTGGGTACCACAACCAGAACTTTTTTTTAAGCACCTGCTTCATGGAGATCGGTGCTGTCTGCAAAATCCAAAAGGCTTGACCTTCTAATGATAAAGCAGGAAAGACCAACCGTGCCGTAGCAGCAGTTGTTATGAACGCACCTATCGATGCATTCATTATGAAAAAAAATACCTGCGAAGATTCAAACTGACCATATGGAACACTATCTGCTATGCCAAAGATCTGAATATGCGAAAGATATACAGCATAAATAATCAGCAGAAGAACCAGCTGCAAAATCTGTGAGGTGTCACGGCATAATAATCGAAAGTCTTTCAACAAAAATTGAGCTGAGTAAACAGATGAGAGTGGCTTAAGGAGTCGAGCTGCAACAGGAGAAAGCCAAGAGCTCTTGAGCTTCAGGATTGTATTGCCACGAATACCGAAGGAGAATAACAGACTGAAAACAACAAATGCACCGCTACATGAAAAAACAGCAGCAGACCAAAGTAAGATAATCGAATCTTTTAAGTAGCGCTGTTCAGAGAGCAGGAAGTCCCCAAAACCCAACGCAATCCATCGGGAAGGCAACCAGAGCATACTCGGAACGGTAAGTTGAGAAACAAGACCGACAAGATATTCAAAACCCGCATCTGCCTGAACTCCCAAGGCTGCAAGCCTAGCAAGCTTGAAGATCAGGAAGAAGAAAAGAATAGCTGCCAAATATATGAGCCACTTTAATCGTGATGGAGGAATCAAGATCGTTATAATATGCGCCAGAATAGTCGCTAAGCTGCTCGAGATTGCAAAAAATGGCAACAAAAGGAATGGGGCAGTTACATACATCCATGGATCCACCTGGTAATGGATGCCGAACGCAAGAAGAAGAGGAATCATGAACCCTATTGGCATCCAGCTCGTACTCACAAGTATTGTGAGAAACTTTGAGATAAAAAACGTATAACGAGAAATGGGCGAAGCAAGAAGTAATTCATTGTCGTTGGACATGAAGAAAACCCCGATTGCGCTGACGGTAGCAGAGAGCAACAACATGCCGAAGAGAAATAGGAACATAGCTGAAAGGGGCAGAACAGGAGATAAATATACAAGAGATGAATACTCCTCCAATTTTTGCAACACCAAAGAGGTACCGATATAAATTCCTGCCACCGTGACAAGCATCACAAGGAGTAGGACGATGATTCTGATCCGTGAAGCAACTTCCTTACTCCGATAGGCCCAGTGATTCTGCATACTCAACCTTTTCGGTCGAAAGAGTAAGAAGCAACGAGGATAGTTCACAATCTGCCCTTCTGAATGAACATAAAGATTTTTTCAAGGAAATCATCAAGTATAACTGGCTCTATCCCGACTTCTTCGCACTCTTGACGAAGAGCATCGGCATCTTGTTCACCGATTGAGTCAATCTGAACGAGAGACGGATCCTGCTGTAAAGAAAGCTTCTTTGACAAAGGACGAATGACATTATCCCACTCTTTCCAGTTTCGAAAATAGAGCGCCCAGCTATCTTTGCCAGTCTGCCGCAATTCAATTGGCCCTTGTAATGATACATCTCGCGTCAATTCCTCTCCCAACAATATCGCAGAGACCGCAAGATGCACTAACTCAACTCCCTGAATATGCACATCAAAGGTATTCTTCGCTATACGAGCTTTTATAATTCCACCAGCCAGTTGTTTTAAAGAATTAAAGGTCAGAGACACTTGTAAATGATTAGGGATGAATATTTCTCCAATCTGCGCGTTGATCTGTAATGCCGATGAAAGTTGAAACCCGTCCTCTCGAATCAACTGATAGCGAAACCATCCAACACATCCATCTGAGTCGGTATTTTTCAATAGAAAGTTTTGGGTACCGCTGCGCATTGAAACGGTAGGCATCTGAGAGAACTGCATCCGATGGAGATTGTTATAGGAGGAAAGAAATAGAAGAGCTGAAAGACCTGCACTCACTCCAGCAGCAATGATAGCTCTCAAGGGTCGACTAAAAGACATATATATCACTTTCCATCTCACGTTCAGTCTACTTGGCGAGCCTGGCTTCGGGAAGGAGTGACTGGATAGCCTCAAGCGCTCAGAACGCAAATAGCGGTAGCAATCCCTTAACCCATCGTCTTTACTGCTTTTATTGTCCATGTCGCGGCTTCCCCAGTCAATGAAATGACATTTTGGGGATTGGTAACTTCACATTTGAGATTGCTATAGTGAGACCAATGACAACCAAAAAATCTTCCCCATCTGGAAAATCACTTGCGCGTGGCACCGCGATTGTCGGAAGCCTTACTGCCATGAGTAGAGTCTTGGGGTTTGTCCGTGACTTACTCTTTGCACGCATCCTCGGAGCTGGATTATCTGCGGATATATTTTTGGTTGCTTTCCGTATCCCAAATACCATGCGTGCCTTCTTCGCTGAAGGTGCCCTAAGCTCAGCATTTATTCCTGTGCTTGCTGAGGAAATGCAAAAAGAGCAGAAAGGTGCAGTCGACTTTTATAGAAAAGCAATTGGCGCAATGCTCTGTATCGTTTTGCTTTGCATTTTGATTATGTTCATCTTCTCAGAGGAGGTGGTACTCCTCTTCGCTGGAGGCTTTGCTCGTGATTCCGCTACCATCCATGAGACTGCAGCTTTATTGCGAATAATGCTGCCCTACCTTCCCAGCATAATGATCGTAGTACTCATCAATGGTCTACTTACCACCCTGCATAAATATGGCGCTGGTTCGATAGCGCAGATATTAGTCAATCTTTGTCTGATTAGCGGAGCACTAGCTGCCGCATTTTGGGAACCAAACGACCGTGGGCGGGTTCTTGCTTGGTCGGTTTTTATCGCCGCGATGATTCAGTATGGCGCACTTTTCCCGCTATCACAGAAAGTTGGATTCCCTCCGCTACCTTTATGGCCAAGATGGGATGCTGCGCTTGGAAAAATGTTCTGGCTTATGATCCCAGCGATACTGGGTGCTGCGGTCTACCAATGCACAATTTTGCTTAATACGGTACTTGCCTCCTTTCTGCGGGTGGGAAGTATCTCTTGGCTATTTTATGCTGATCGCATCGCACAACTCCCGATTGGAATCTTTACTGTGGCACTGAGCTCTGTACTGCTACCACACTTAGCTCGGACTCACGCGGACGGTTCTCGAGAAGAGACTATACAACGACTCAGTGAGGCAGTCAGATATTCCATTTTCTTTCTTCTGCCAATTTCTATCGGTATTTCTCTCACGGCTGAACCAGTAATCGGTCTTCTCTTTGAGCGCGGAAAATTTTCCGCTGCTGATTCATGGGAATCTGCAAAAGCTCTTCGATGGTATGCTCTTGGGCTTACCCCTCTCTCACTTTATGCAGTGATCAGTAGACTCTTCATAGCGAGGAAACAGGCTATTATACCTGCATGTATTGGAATAGCTGTCCTTGCTATCTCTCTCTGTGTGTCTTTAGCAATGATGGGACCCATAGAGCCCGTCAAGGACTCTCGCCTTAGTGATATTATTTCTGCTCTACAGGGTCTTCTGCCATGGTCGCTCAATCTTGGGCATGAAGGGCTCGCTATTTCCTCAGCCGTTGCAGCTGCTACAAGCCTCATTCTGAGTCTCGTAGCGCTCTCAAAAGATGAGCGTCGGACTGTTATCGAAAGCATCCTGCAGAGCCTGCGAGTTATTCCTGCTGCTCTATTGGTAGGCAGTCTTTGCTTATTCCTTAATCAATTCAAGCTACCTAACTATCTCCATATACTCATTATCCTCCCAGTGAGTGTCGCAGTATTTGTTATCATCGCTAAAATATCAAAATGTAAGGAGCAAGAGGAAACTTTTGCTGTATTACGTCGATACCTCAGTCGCAAAGAATTGTGAGGAGACGTAAGCATGGCGCAATTTATCGCTGGACTCAGGGACCAGCCGTCTGAGGAGGCGTTTTCTCCTATCGCTGTCAGAAATCTTCAGGAAAGCTTGCTACTTGAGCATGAAACAAAAAATAAAGCTGCAAGAAAAGTACTAGCAAACAATGCAAAAAAGATACGAAACGGACTTCAAAACAAACGTAAGCAAATCAAAGAAGATGCCATTCAAGCTTTGAAAAACAATCTGGGAATCTGCTTATCTCGCTTTCGCAGCTCTATCAGAGCTGAACTCGAACAAGAATGTCTTGGGCTAGCTCTTCAGATTACTGAGCGCTTTATTGGGAAGTTAGCAACCTCAGATAAAAGACTATTACAAAAGGGATTGCGTTCAGCTTTTGAGGAAGCTCAAGAGGAGACGAATATACAGATCGCTTTCCATCCAAGCGACCGCGAGCATCTCCAAAATCTGATTACTGCATCTGGCAATTCAGAGTACAAGCTTTTAGCTGATCCAGAGATGCAACAAGGAAAGGCAAAGATCATAGCAGGGAAAAGACGGTTTGTAATCGACTGGGAGGAGCAATTCGAGCGCATCTCACGAGATATCCTCCTAGAATATTCCGCAAAGAGCACGCACCATGAGCATCAATCTCACTAACCTGCTTCCAGAAAATCACGTTACTAGCTCCTCACAAGAAGTTGGTTCTATTGAATCGATCTCCGGCGGAATAGTCCGCTCGCGATTAACTGCGATTCAACTGGGAGAACTGTGTTACATTCATACTCAGAAGAAACGTCGAATTCCAACTCAGGTAGTCGGTTTTTCAGAGAGCAAATGCTACCTTGCTCCTTTTGAACCTCTCACGGGAGTTTCTCCGGGCGATATCATTACCAAAACTGGCTCATTGCCTCTGCTTACACTCCCATACGAGCCGAGTGGGCGCGTCTATGACTGTCTCGCTCATCCACTGGATTCAACCAGCAAGTCAAAATGCCATTCCACGACCGTGATGGAGATAGAAACTCCAGTCCCGAATCCATTATCTCGCCCATTAATCAGAACGCAGATGAAAACGGGAATACGTGCTATTGATATCTGCTGTCCAATTGGACTTGGTCAACGGATTGGACTATTCGCCGGCCCTGGCGTAGGAAAGTCGACTTTATTAGGAATGATTGCAAAAGGTGCTTCTGTCGATCGCATAATTATAAGTCTTGTTGGGGAGCGGGGGCGAGAAGTAAACGAATTTTTAGAGGAAGCACTTGGTGAAGATGGACTAAAAAGGTCTATCGTTATCGTGAGCACAAGTGATGAGCAGCCTATTAGACGAAAGCATGCTGCAATTAGTGCTACAAGAATCGCAGAGCATTATCGTGATAGAGGAGAAAATGTTCTTCTCTTAATCGATTCACTAACTAGGGCTGCAAGAGCAATTCGTGACGTCAGTTTAAGTACTGGAGAACTGCCTGTAAGACAGGGGTATACCGCCTCTGTTTTCGAAGAACTCCCCAGAATTCTTGAACGAAGTGGCACTGCCTCTACAGGCAGTATTACTGCAATCTACACCATTCTCTCTGAGGCTTTAGAAGCCCAGGATGTTTTAAGTGAGGAAATCAAGAGCCTCCTTGATGGCCATATCGTCCTCGACAAAGAACTCGCGCACCGGGGATACTTTCCTGCCATCGATCTTACGAGCTCTATATCAAGACTCACTTCACAGCTCTGCTCTCAGGAGCGCTTGAAACACATTCATACGATTCGAGATATTCTCTGCCGTCTAAAAAATGAAAAAGAATTGATTCAACTTGGCGGTACTCCAGATGCAAAACTAACATTTTGCCTAGAACATGAAAATGAACTTCTTCGCTTTCTTCATCATGGGACAAGCATAGAAAAACCGTTGAGCCATGCTGATGAGGAGTACATAAGATCCCTTCATGACCTTTATCAGAGGATTGTATAGAGATGCAAAGCTAATTCTTGCCAGTAAAAACGGCCAACTCAATCTTAGAAGATGAGCTATGGCTAGCGAATCAGTGCAATAGTGTCTCGGAGCATATCACCAGCGCTACTGAAGACTTGAGAACTTGCTGAATATCCACGCTGATAAATCACGAGGTCAACAAACTGGTCGGCAAGGTCTACATTCGAAAGCTCCAATGCCCCCGATTGAAGATCTCCAACCCCACCTTGTCCAGCTGCAGACACACTTGCCTCGCCTGAACGTTGTGTTGCATCAAAAAGCGAGCCCCCAACCCTGGTCAGCCCTTCTTCGTTATTAAAATTTGCTATCCCGAGAGTTGAAAGCACTGTTGTTCCACCAGAACTGAGGCGAGCTGATATTTGGCCCGTGGCAGAAATTTCATATCCTTCGATATCACCTGATGCTTGACCATCTTGAACAATCGAACTGATCGTCGAGTTAGATGCGTACTGAGAAAACTGCGCCAAGTTCATGGTAATATTTCCAGCAGCTGCACCATTGGCATAGGCTGGAGCTGCTACAATTTGTGCCGTAGCCACATCGGCCTCAGAAATCTCTCCATTCAAGTCAAAGTTTAAGGGAGTAATCTGACCGAGTCTCACTGGAGTTCCTGCAGTTCCTCCATTCACATCACCACCATCAATGAAAGCACCAACTGACCAGCGATTTGGACCCTCTTTGAAAAAACCTAAAGTGATATCATGAGATTCACCCAAACTATCAAAAACAGTAACGGTATTAACAAACGCAGCGTTCTCACCTATCTCTTGAAATGTAGCCGGCGCGGCTGGCTGGGCTACAACTCCAGATTGTGAACTCACGTTTCCTTTAATAGTCACGGTCGAGGTAGGACTACCCGAAAGGTCAACCCCAAGCATATCGATTGTCTGTAGGGTAGTAGTATCTCCCGTGAAGCCTAAGACATTCTGGCCTCCTGCGGTTGAGAGGAGCCCGTTCTCATCTATGATGAAACTTCCAGCCCGAGTGTACTGAGGATTCGTGGTATCGCCCACCACGAAAAACCCCTCCCCTTCTATAGTCACGTCAAGGGGACGTCCCGTAATCTCCACCCCTCCTGAGGTATGGTCTTGTCGCACCTGATCAACCTCTACCCCACTTCCTGAAACAGGAAGTGCTGATGAATTCCGTCCGTCAGCTCCTTCACTCAACAGGTCTGAGAACTGAACAATTCCGGCTTTATAGGCAGTGGTATTAGCATTAGAAACATTATCACCGATAACGGCCATCGCAGACCCGTGTGCTTCTAGACCAGAGCTACTTGAAAAAAGTGCTGATTCAAGTCTCATGTGTAGATCCCTCTCCTCATTTCTGCCTGCCCCTATTTTCCTACCCCTTCCGATAGCGGCAAACTTTACTAGGAATTTCCTTCTTCCTATGGCATGCAATAGCGCTTAAACAGGCAAAATATACCCTCTATTTGCCTTCTCGCATTGTAGTAGCAAGGGCCAGACCAATTCTTCTCTATGGTCTACAGCCACCGATGGCTATTGATTGGAATGTTTACCGATTTTCAATCTGCTCTAGGGATATTTGCGACTCTTGCCTGAGCTCAGTCAGCCGAACTCCAAAAAGCGAGAGAACATAAAGGCCATAAAGAACAAATACGATGAACTGAAAGAGATGCGTTACAAGAGAATAAACAAGTGCATCCTCTTTTGATAAATAAAACAACTCGAAACCGACTTGGCATGCGATCTGATACACTCCAATAAAACCAGGCGCACTAGGAGCAGCCACAGCGAGCGCTACCATAACCGCAACGGTAGTACCCAATAGGAAGGTCGCTGGGACATCCAGCAGGAAAAGAAATAAATAAAATAGGAGGTAGTTTGAAACCCAAACTAATACCGTCAGCCATAGCACCATGAAGAGATTCTTTGGACAGGCTAATACATGCGAACTTGCGATAAAGTCATCGAGAAAGTTCTCTGCCTTATGAGCCAATGAGGTATGCGCTACTTTTTTCAATAAAAAACTAAATGCCTGCCTGGTGACATCCGGGAGAAATATAACAAACAAAATAAAAAATAGGATGCCAACCGCAACGCCCCCCAAAATATAAGCACTCAGCGATACCCATTCTGGTAGAGCTGGCAAGAAGGGAATAAGAATTGCCAGAGAAATAATAGCCGCAGCAAGGTCGAAAAAGCGCTCTGTTACTATTGAAGCAAATCCTTCTGCGAAGGAGACTCTCGTTACCCGCGAGAGGAGAAACGGTCGAACGAACTCACCCGCTCTAAGAGGAAGGACAAAATTTGCGAAGTTACCGACCATGATACTGTCATGGCGCTCTCTGAGAGACGTTTTATCCCGACTTGGAAGTAAATAGTACCATCTCCATGCTCTGATCAACACATGGAGAAACGTTAAAGGAAGTGCTGGAATTATGATCCAATAATGTGCTGATAGTAACGGCTCTCGTACATCCTTGAAGTTAATGTCGGAAAGTATGAACCAAAGCAGTCCGCCACTAAAAACAATGCCGAGGAAAGAATGGAAAGAACGGGAAGTGCACAGAGTAGCGAGCGACCTTCCCCCGGCTGTAGCTGCACCGCTTGTATCCTCCCTCTGACTCATCCTCTTTTCCCTCTCTATCGCGTTTTAAAAGAGTAACCTTGTTTTTATATTTGCATCTATCTCTTCTAACTTCTTTTTAATCTCATACGATAGCTCTCTTTCAACGTCCATTATGAGATATCCAATTTCTGTATGCGTAGCTAAATATTGACGGGTAATATTAGCACCCGTATCCGCAATGACCGCATTAATCCTGCTCAGAACACCAGGCTCATTCCTGTGGATATTGAGAACTCGATGCGAGTCTTCCACGTACGGAAGATCAACATGAGGAAAGTTCACCGCACCTACTGAGCTTCCAGTTTCAAGAAACCGCAATAGAGATTCGGCGACCTCTCGACCGATTGACTCCTGGGCCTCTACGGTACTCCCACCAACATGCGGCGTGAGAATTACATTCGGAAGCCCTTGAAGAAGACTCTTGAATCCTTCTCCATTTGCAGCGGGCTCTGACGGAAACACATCCACAGCGGCACCGCTCAAATGGTTATTTTTTAATGCGGCTGCAAGATCATCAAGCACTACCACACTACCTCGACTCAAGTTAAGCAGGGCACTCCCTTGCTTCATCAGACCAAGTTCTTTTGCCCCGATCATGTTTTTTGTGTCCGGCGTCTCAGGAACGTGCAACGAAAGAAAGTCTACTTGGGGAAGCATTCCTTCTAATGAATCAATAGCTCGTGCGTTTCCAAGAGGCAGTTTCTTACTTATATCAAAGAATAAAACCTCCATACCAAGTGACTCTGCGAGTAGACCTACTTGCGGACCAATGTGACCATATCCGACAATCCCAAGCCTTTTGCCTCGTACTTCACTCGAGCCCCCCGCAGATTTTTCCCATACTCCCGCATGCATCTGCTGGCTCCGCCAACACGCTCGGCGAGCAAGCATTACTATTTCCGCTACCGTTAATTCAGCAACACTGCGCGTATTAGAAAATGGTGCATTGAATACTGGCACCGCACGTCTAGCAGCGCACTCAATGTCTACTTGATTCGTTCCGATGCAGAAGCAGCCGATACCCAGTAGACTCACCGCTCGTTCGAGTACAGCTTGGCTCACCTCAGTCTTGGAACGGATACCAAGGAGATGCACATCTGAAATTTTCTCGCTCAGCTCCTCCTCGGTGAGGGCTGACGTGATCCGTTCTACCCCATAGCCCTTTTCGGAGAGCAGAGTGACTGCACTTTCATGAATCCCTTCAAGCAGAAGGATCCTCACCTTTTCTCGGGGATAAGACGTTTGTAACATACTGACCAACGGAGATTGTCCTTGATGTTCATAGGTTATGCCTTCTGAGATATACCCACTCAGCTATCAGGCATCAATAGAACGAAATAAAAGAGTTCTCTGGGCTTAAGGAATAAATTCTGACACAGTTATTCTCAGGCGTGTTTTAAGGGAGTCCTTTCAGAATGAGAAAAAATGATCACTGGACTTTCCGTTCCATCTCTCGCCCCCGACGTAGTCTGATCACCAATGCATTCGGTATAATTGTTCTCGCAATTCCCTTTACGTTTCTAGACACTGCAGTATGGGCATCACCGAGGCAAAAAGAAGCATTAAATCAAGCAGTTGAATCTTATCAGTATCCGAAAGTCAGTGCCGTTCAGTTTAGGGCAGAGGGGAAAAGTACTGGTCACTGGCGCGGACGGGTGCATGGCACTGGTCCTACGACTCTCATTCTCCGTTTTTTCAAAGATAATCGCCTCCTTCAAAAGAGGCTGATAGGGCGAATCCGCCTGGACAACGAGCCAAACGGCGTTCTTTTCTCATATGTCGGAACAAGACCAAAATCCCATTCCATAAAGTGGGACATTATCGCGATGAAGGGTAAATAGCATTAAAAATTAGGTATTTATACTAACAGCAATATTGTTTGACTAAGATTTATAAAGGGGTTTTAATATGGGAGATGCCATATGGTAAGAGGGCTCTTACTTAGGCAGAGAACAATCATTCTGATTCGCTCTAGTTTCGTTTATCGATTTTATTGGTAGAGCATCGGAAAGTTATAGGCCTAAGATTCGTAAAGATATCTTGAGGCG
Organism: bacterium; assembly: GCA_009926305.1. NCBI lineage: Bacteria > bacterium. The sequence goes on along the minus strand of RFPC01000003.1, from coordinate 44,982 downwards.
AAGATTGTTTCTCGGTATAACGCACTTTAGTGCCATAAAGTAATAGGTGATTTGTGTTAGCAGTTACTCAAGATCCCAGAATAGGAACAGAAAACTTACAGCCGCAGCCGAACTTACAGCCGCAGCCGCAGGTAGAGCCACAAGTAGTGCTCAGCGAGGAGACCTTCGGTAAACTTATTGAAGGTTTAGTCGCTAGCCAAGGGCCACAAGCAAGACCAAGTGAGGCTGGTGCAGCTCGCATAAGTCAGCTGGAAGAGTCGCTGAGCTAACTTCCTCGGCTGGCCTAAGTAGGCTGGCCTAACTGGGTTTGGCTAAAGGAGCCTGCTAAGAAGCTCACTGACGTGCACTTGGGCTAATTCCTTGCCGCTATCCCCTAATTTTCATCTCTTTTTATTCATCTCTTTTTAAATACAATTGCTCTGGGCTCGTTTTCCTGCCCAAAACCACTAAGGTCTCGTTTCCTGAGGTCCAGACTATCGAGGTCCAGTGTGACCACCAAACCAATCCAATCCGTACAATCATACCTCACACTCACCACATGACCGAGCCTGCATCACTCATGATGGTTTGGAGAGTCTTTTGTCTCCGCCCATGCTTCAAGCCCTGGCAAAATACCAAATTCAATCTTTTTCCCTGGCTTCCACACCATTCCCTGAGAGGCTCCCGTAAATAAGAAACTCGTGCTACACTACCTCGGATGTCAGTAGTAAGCTCTGAAAATAAGCCAAAGTTACTCCAGTATCTTAAGCGATTAGCCCCCTTCTCTATCGTCGATAAGGGGATTGGCTATGCAATTGATGGTCGAGTAGTTGAATGCAGCAAAGTGAACTCAACGATTACCGCAGTTGTCAGATCAACAGACTCAGAGGACTTTAGTGTAACGCTTCAAATCGTTTCATCGAGTCGAGTTGAAGCATACTGCAGGTGTTCAACCCGTGAAGAAATGGAAGAACAGTGGTGCCCTCATTCGGTGGCCGCACTGTGGCGCGCATCAGACCTTGGATTCTTTGAAGCACATAGCGGCTTCGCTGCCTCAGAGTCTGCTTTTCGCGTCAACACCAGCGGACCAATTGAAATCGCAGAGGTCCTTGACCGGGTTGCTGAAGCATCCCCCCTGCCAGAGAACTCCCATGTTCACACCTATACCGACCCAAGCGTAGAAGTCTGCATCGCACCCAATGGAGACCGCCTCGGAATACAAGTATATTTCGATGGAGACCAACAAGAACCACACTTTTTCGAAAGCTTCTCTCCCCGCTCATCCCGAACGATAGACAATATTCTCATACAACTGCTTGAGGACTCAGGCTCATGGGATGAAGAAGGGAAACAGTGGTTCGTCAATTCAAGCCATCATATCGATTCGCTTTTAGGTCTTCTGCAAGAATTTAAGACCATTCTCAATGGGCTTTCTCGAAAACCATTAACCACCGAAGATGTCGCATTAGAAGGATGCCTATCCCTTACCTGGACCGATACGGCAGCTGAAATCTCTTTCATTTGGAAATTGCCAGATGGAAGCTCAAAAGAAGCTGAAGGGGAACTGGTTGGGACCGGACCATACTGGACACTCATCGATAACACCCTATTTCGAGTATCATCAACAGCCTCAAAACTTGCCGCGCTCTTCCCTCATGGACCACGTATAACCGTGGCAAAAGGGAAGAGTGGTCCGATTCTAGAAGCACTTCTTAAAGAAGAAAGTCGACAGTTTGTTCATATTACGAACCCGGAGCTGACGCCAAAAACGAAAATCAAAGCACCAAAGCCCTCTATAGAGCTCTGGTCTAATGAAGAGGACGGCCAGACCCTGAGCCCAGCAAATGAACTCGTTATTGAAGGGACTCTTGATTTTCAGTATCCAGCCGTAGAACCAGATCTGGTATACCTACCCCACCGAGAAGAAGAGGATAAGTACCGAAAGACCCTCGAATCAATGGGATTCTCATATCAAAAAGATCGAAGGCGTTACCGAATGTCTGGAGATGCTGCTCTTGATTTGCTACAGCAGGGGAAATCACTCTTTCCTGCTCCGTGGAAAGTATCAGGTCTGGAAAATATTCAAAAACAGATCAAATTTGCAGACCTTAAGTTAAATGTCTCGGTAGCAAAAACAGAGGAAGAAAGCGGCCCGATTGACTGGTTTCACTGCAAAATCTCTCTATCTCAAAATAATGCAAATATCCCGTTAAGTACTCTTTTTAAACTACGGAACAATACTGGTGATAGATGGATTCGCCTCGATGGCGGAGCATATGCGCAAGTGCCTGCCGGCGGACTGAGTCGCCTGCAAGCAACACTTGGATTTCTAGAGCCGAATTTCCGTCTCTCGAATACAATAAAAACAAAACTTCAGCCATCGCAGGCATTGGGACTCATCCATTCAGAAGATTCGAGAGTAATGATCTCTGCCGACAGAAGCTTCGAACAACTGTCGCGACGACTCAAAAACTTTTCTCAAATCGAAACGATAAGAATTGCAAAAAACTTTCGCGGAAAATTGAGAACCTATCAGAACGATGGGACAAGCTGGATGAACTTTCTCCATCGATACGAACTCGGAGGAATTCTTGCAGATGAAATGGGTCTTGGAAAAACCGTACAAACATTGGCATTTTTGCAATACCTGAAGGAGGGTCGCTCCGCCTTACGGGAATTAAAACACCCTGCGCTGATCGTTGCGCCCACCTCTGTTATTGTAAACTGGATGTACGAAGCTGAGAGGTTTACGCCAGGACTTAGCACTCTTCTGCTGCACGGTCACAAAAGGAGAGAGCTTTTTCACTCTATTCCAGAGCACGATATAGTAGTCACCTCTTATGCTCTCCTACGAATTGATAAACTCGCTCTACAAGAGATGCAGTTTTCATATATCGTCCTCGATGAAGCCCAGAATATCAAAAATCCAACCGCTGCCACGACTCGAGCTGCAAAATCACTCAAGGCTCATCACCGCCTTGCGCTAACAGGAACACCTACTGAGAATCGTCCTCTTGAACTATGGAGCATCTTTGATTTTCTTATGCCAGGCTATCTCGGCTCGGCTGAATTCTTCCGCAATCAATTGGAGAAGCCAATTCTAGAAGGCACTCCGGGTGGAGAGCGCTCTGCTGAGTTGCTCAGTAAGAAAACTGCTCCCTTCATTCTGAGACGATTAAAACATCAAGTCGAAAAAGAGCTTCCACCCAAAACAGAAACAGAGCTTCATGTTACTATGACGCCTCAGCAAATAGAGATTTATCGACAGATCGTTGAAGAGGTCCGTCCTCAGGTTTTAGAAGCAGTCGAAGAACGCGGCATAAAGGGGGCAGGCGTTTCAATCTTAGCAGCCTTGTTGAGGCTTCGACAGGTATGTAACCATCCCCACAGCATTCCTGACTTGCAATCGATTGAAGGTCTTGATTCTGGAAAGTTCGAGCTGTTTAAGGAGGTTGTCACTGAGGCCATCAATTCAGGGAGAAAAATTCTGATCTTCAGTCAGTTCAGAGAGATGTTACGTTTGATGCGAGAGTTCTTAGAAGAACTTGAGACCCCGTTTTTGTATCTCGATGGTCGCACGAAAAACAGGCAGACTCTCGTTGATCGCTTCAATGAAGACGAGTCAGTTCGTGCTTTCCTGATCAGTCTTAAAGCAGGAGGAACTGGTCTAAACCTCACTGCAGCGGATACGGTCATCATTTATGATCCATGGTGGAATCCAGCCGTAGAATCACAGGCAGTAGATCGAGCCCATAGAATTGGACAGAAGAAATCTGTGACAGTTTATAGACTGGTTACTGAAGACTCGATAGAACAGAAAATCATGCAACTCAAAGCAAAGAAGAAAAGAATCACTGAATCTCTAATTCAGGAAGAAGCTTCAGCCTCACCTCTGAACCTCACAAAGTCAGAGCTTGAAGAACTCTTCAAACTCCCAGCAATGGAAGAGAACTGAGCTGACATATTCAAGAGGGCTTCGCCATTCAATTTCACTCAATACAAAAACTCTCCGACTTACAGACGCTCAAGTGCCAAGATCCAAGTCTTTTTACGGAAGTAACGGAAGAATCAAAAGAAATGCTTCACTGGCTATCTTGGAAGTTCGATCTTCATGAGCCATTTCGTTGCCCTAAAGACTTGCCTCTCAGCTCAGAGGAAATGGCCATAGGAGTTAAAAAACAGCACTCTGATGGACTAAAAACACTGTGTGAAACCATGCTTGTTGAGCACATCCAACGCTCAGAAGCTGAGATTCGAAAACGTCAATTTAATCCGGATGAATGGAGCGTATCCGACTTCGAGAATATTGAAGATAGAATCAGATTCGAGCTCTTACAAAGTAAGGGCGTCATTGAGCGATGGCGACAAGGTCTTGTAGCAACGATCACTCTTGCAAATGCCATGGAGTCTCTTGAACTGGGACGAGAAGATTATTTCAATGCAACTTGCATCCTACCTCATGAGTTTCCACCACTGGTTCAACGGTTTGGACTCGCCGTCATAGAAAAAAGTCTCCCTGATGAGGATCCAATTGGCTCGATTCTCGGTGAAAAACGGTCTGAACTCTTGGTAGGACTCGCCCTTCTCACGGAAAAAGAGAAGCTACACCCGAAAATTATGAAGGATTCCTCCCCACATACCTATTCACTTGCTCGGGAACTCTATAGAAGGGTTGATTGGGCGGTGAAAGCTCTTGATCCAGTGAAGATCGATATGACGAGTCTGAGGCGAGAATGCTATCGAACCTATGTTGAAGCTGGCACGGATGCTGCCCTTCAATACCTATCAGATTGGAGAATTCGACCGCGTATTGCTGAAAAAATGGTTGCGAGACTCGAGATGGGATTTAAGGACTTTCGCGGCATCAACAGCAATGTAAGTAGTTCTGCTTTTGAAAATATCTTCGCAGAAACAATGGATCGGCTTGAAATATCATATCGTCGACAAGTCTCCTATTCAGAATTTACCGAAACAAAGAGACGATTCCGTTCCGATTTTTTATTAGAGATCCTTGAAACACGTTCTTCCGAAGAATCAATTCTGAAACCTACCGAGTCGCACCGCTTGCTTTGCATAGAAATCACATCTGCTATGGATGAATTTATACATGATGCAAAGTATTTTGAGCGACTGCGCGAGAAGAAAAGAATTGTAGAGGAGGCAGGTCATCTTTATGTTGAGTTTTCAGAATTTGATGACTGGAAGGGATTTCTCGAGAAGATCGCACCGAATATACAAGAGCCGGACTTCTTGGATCATGTGTTTAAAAAAGAAGCTGAAGATAACGAAAGGCTAGCCCAGCTTTTCGAGCGTCACCCTAACCGCTCAGACCAGCCTACACCAACTAAACAGCGAGATAGCAATAGATATCTATGGGGATTTATTGACAATCCATTTGTAATAACGGCTCTGAGGCGTAGAGCAAGATGAGCTAGAAATTCATATCATCTTGAAACTGATCTGCTCTCACCAGTTTTCCGTTCACGTAGAAGTAACGTACACCATCCATAATGACGGTATCATGTGATTTTTCTGGCGTATTTTTGCTCCCTGGCAGCTTCGTCGGCGCTTGAGGGACTTCCTCTGGGTCCTCATCTCCACGTAGAGACAGATATATCGTACCACTGCTACGAGCAAGTTGTACTTTATTCGCATCCTCTGTCTGTAAAAGGAGAGTAACAGTCGACGGAGCCGAATCCGTAGACTCTTCTGCTATTTCAGTACGAGCATCGGCCGCAAGAACTTTTACATTTTGAACGAGTGAGATTGCAACGAGCTCATCATTACGGCGAGTGATCCAGTTAATATCAACTTGGACACCTGGTCCGATGAAGAGACTTCCGCGCGTTGAATCATGTGGAATTGTTATTGCTCGAAAACCAGGAGGAATTCTCTCAACGACCTCGTTAGGTGACTTATCGATTGCAGTATGAGAAAGCACAATGGGCATACCGGGAAAAAGAATTCCCCGAGCATATCGAGACTCAAGCAAATTAAAATCATCCACGGCTCCATCTGGAACTCCCACCTCTGGCCTCGACTCCTGACGGAACATAAACGGATGAAGCTTGGCTCCCGCTTCAATCTCTTGAATTGGCACCAAGACAGTGACCATTTTAGCAGCAGGAAACGACTCAACTACCTCTGCTCGAAGTGTTTGTTCTACCGAACTCTCTAGTGAACCACTAGAAACGTAAAGATAGGCTATGAGCCCAAGCAATGAGAATAGAAAAGCGGTTGCGAGCACAGCTAATACTCTCAAGAGATACAGATATTTTTCGTTTAAAGGGGCACCGAAGTGATGTCTCATAAACACTCCTCAAATCATCCCGCTTTAAATTGAGTACACTCGCGAAACTCATTGGTTCCTGAACGACTCAGTCTTATAAAGAACCGCTAACCCATAATCTCTTATCGAGACTAAGGACCATAAATTGACTTACTATGAACAATTATAAAACATTGTATTGCTCTGGAGAAGCCTCCTCGTTTTAAGAATAGCCACCAAGCAAGTCATCTGTTACACGTAATTTACGGGAAAAACATAATTTTTTCCAAACTATAGCTAGAAACTCCGCATCATATAGTTGTGGAAAGTTTTTGGTTCTGGGTGATTGAAACTTACTGAAGTGACTCAAATTTTGAGAAGTTCGCGGGAAGTACTCTTCTCTGATTCACGAAGCTCTTCACCGTCTGTTTCATTACGCCAGGAAAGAGACTCTTTTAGCTAACTGTCTACAGCCTTAAAAGGGGCTGGTACGGGGATGATGTGATGGGAAACAATAAATATTGCCTTACGAAAGCAGATCTTGCGGATGCTATTTACGCCACAATGCCAGTTGATAAGCAGAAGGCGACACAAATCGTTGAAGATTACATTGAGTTAATCAAGGCCGCTCTGGAAAAAGAGAGCAAAGTCATGCTTTCGGGCTTTGGCTCTTACGAAGTGAAATACAAACCACCAAGACGTGGGAGAAATCCTCAAACAGGCGAATCAATTATCTTAAGAGCTCGAAGAGTAGTGAAGTTTAAGCCTAGCCAGCTCTTACGAAAGGCCATAAATGGACAGCCTATCGATGAACAGCTCGACGCGGAGGATTAAGCGTTTTCTCTGTTAAGGCACATAATCGCTTCTCACAAATAAGGTGGGTGGGAGCGCATTTCATCGCAATACGAAAATGTACGGCCTGAAACATATCATACAGTAATAGAAGTACCCCTCTGGTTAGCTCTATCCAGCTTCTGTGATGTGCGGTTTTTTGATGTCACGGTCAGACATGTGGTGAATTGATTAATACGCGAAGGGCTACCATTATCTTTCAATTTTTACAGCTTCGCAGAGGAAATGGCTGCAACTCTTTAGCGCTAATGCAGATCGCCTTTTCGATCGGCGTTCTCTCGTTCGATAACCTCCTTTACAGACTGCAGATCTGATAGAACAGGTTCTCCAGTCTCATGGCTGTCTTGTATGACAGCAGAGCGAAGTGCAACAGAATTCACTATCCCAAGACGCTGAGACGTGGGGACAAAAACCTCTCCACAACTCGGACAGCTAGCCACGACGACAATCCCACTGAAGGTGACCCGAGTTTCCTCAGTAATAAAGTCATCATCATCAGTTCCATGTCGTCCACAGGCTGGACACGTAACCGAGTCAACAAAAGTTTCTGCTAGTCCCTTTAACCTAAACTTTAACCCCATCTCTTTATTCTCCGCTGCTTAAATCCTTCGTTAAGTCCACTCTTCGACCACCCTTACTAAAAGTTACGGTATCCATGACAAGATTCATAAGAGAAAGCCCTCGACCGTAACAGCGAACAACTCCGTCCGCATCTGGGATCATCTTTGCATCCACATCAAATCCTGGCCCCTGGTCCTCAATTGCGATGGTCAATTTGCCTTTCTTTAGTGAGAGAGAGGCAAAAATCTCCCTCTTCGAATAACGACGACTAGATAAACGCTCTATTTTTCTTCGGCTGAAATAGTCTATCCCATCACTCCCTATTAATTCCCTCCATTCCGACCTGAGCTCTAAATTCCCATGTTCAAAGGCATTTGCAATCGCCTCTTGGAATACCAGCTCGAGCTTTAATAACAAGAAATTACTTTCATCGATTCCCTGCCGTCGTAGATAGTTAAATAATTTTGGAGAACATGGTGCTTCATGATGCTCTAACGTCGTCAGTCTATATTCTTCATCAAAATCAGGAACATGTATCCAGTTCTCACTATGAGATATCCTCATTCCATCCACTTCCCTCAAGATCTCTTTGAGCTCGTCCTCCTGGATAGGCAACGTTACATGATGAGCGGAAGGAAAAAGCTTATCAATTCGAGTGTATGAGTAGCCGTTTGATGTGTCTTTAGAGGGATGTAACACAAGAATCCTTGGCTCTTCTCCATTTTTATTGATCAATGTTTCTACGAATTCCTTGGGCATAATAAGATCTTCTTCCCGAAAGATAAGTAACGTCGAGGGAGAAACCTGAACACTCCGCTGGTATTCCTCTTTTAGCCCGGAAACCTGCCATCCATTATCTGACAGACACTGCGATAACGGGGTTGTTTTCCACCCTTCCATGTTAAAAAAAATGGCTCGCTTACTTTCAGAAGCGTTTTGAGGTATATGTGACATGACTCATGCCTGATATTCGCTTAGCTCTCGTCGACCGGAAGTAGCTTATCAAGCATCAGAAGTTCAAATGTCTCTTTAACAAAGCCATCCAACGGCTTGACCATCAAAACTCCATCCTCAGCTTTCAGACGCTTGTAACACATCAGTACCTTCCCGATGCCGTAACTATTGATTATCTGAACGTCGCTGAGATCAAGCACTACCGTCCTTTGTCCTTGTTCAAACAATTGATTAAACGCCTTTCGAAGAGCTTCACCAGATTGCTCAGAATCCAGATCACTCGTTATCTTCACGAAGCCCCTATCACCCTTAATTTCTGTTGGAAATTCCTGCATTTACTCCTCTCACGTAACCAAAAATATATAGCTGCACACCATCAATATTAATTCATTCGTCTATTACTCTGGATTGCTAAAGAAAAAGTTCAAACTTTCCTAAAACCCAATAATCAAACTGACAAATCTCCTGAGAATATCCTTTACTCATAGCGAGAATCTTCCGATATCCCCTTAGCGCGGAATACTACAATACTCAGTGATAAGACGATCCTCTCGGCTAATTGTCAGTGCGCGATAGCTCGCGACCTACGAATTTTGCTGAGCGGATATGACTAAAACGAGAGTTGTGCATGAACCTCTATTGAGTATCGATTTTGGTTCGACTCTCGACTATAACTGAGATTACATAAAAAACACGAAACACGCGGGAGTAAGGTATGGATGCACCTCCAAGAGAATTTCATGGTCGTATCTCTGAAGAATGTAATTGGCGAGAAATTGTTGCATGGGTGGGAGATCTGCCGCCTATTCCACAAGTGGCAGCACAGGTGTTGCAAATCATAGAAGATCCTGAATCAACAGCAGAAAGGCTAACAAGCGCTCTCTCGAAAGATGCTGCCCTCGCAGCCCGGGTGCTCAAAATTGCCAACTCAGCTATGTTTTCAAGACAAAGAGACATTACAACGCTCAATCAAGCAGTAATGGTTATTGGCTTTAAAGCGCTTAAGGGAATCATTGTCGCCGCTACGCTGCGACAAATAAACAAAAGATTTGGTACAGCTGAAAAACAGGTCTGGGAAAATTCTATTGCCACTGCGTTTGCTGCTACTCTGATTGCAAAAAAACTACAGAAACCATTCGTAGAGGAAATATTCTTATTAGGATTACTACACTCGCTAGGACAGATCGTACTTCTTGCTCAGGAAGATACATATCAGCGGTTTCAAAAAGTTATTCTTACGATAAAAGAACAGGGAGGAACTTACGTAAAAGCGGAAGAATCTGTTTTGGGGTTTTCTCACCCGCTTATAGGCGCTCTGGTTGCAAAGAAATGGAACTTTTCTCCTGAGATTTGCCAGGTAATTCTCCACTATACTGATAACTTTACCGCATCAACTGCCAGTAATTCAATCGAGGAGAAAATTGCTATTGTCTCTTTGGCTGATTCAATCGTTCATGACGCAGGTATTGGATCTCCCCAAGGCTATGGAGAGCAGCAATCAAATATCAAGCGATGTCTGGCGTTCCTGCAATTTTCAGGGAACTCAGAAGACTTCATTCGAAAAATCAGAGAAGACACCCTTGAGCAATTCGAGGATGGCGGCATGTTTTTGGGGTGATAGGCTAGTGAGCCCATTCACCATCCAGTTCATATAATTGCCATCTCTGTATTCTGATAGAAAGTATCAGCTGGGCTAAAGGAGAGATACCGTCACGAATGTATCGACAGAGTCTACAGACCTCTTACTCATCGTCTGAAGAGGATTTGGTTTCTTGGGGTTCTTCTTCTGACGAGCCATCGTTCTCTGAAGCATTTTCCTGAACCCATAAGGGAAAGCGCGTTGAGAACGCTGGATTATCAAAAATGATTTGTACTCCCTTTCTATTCCGCAAGTTCACAAATACCGGAGCCTTCAAATTCGCTGTTGTGTCTTTTGGATCAGGCCTCACGGTTACAATGACCAAGACGGCGAAGTCATCGCTCTCAAGCAAATCGATATCTTTATCCCCATAAGGCGCGTCAATGCGGTACTCTTCACCAAATTCACCGCCATCCACAATCACAAACGCAAGTTCAGGTTCATCCACTGACTGCAGCCAAGAAAACGGTGGTTTGTGCTCAAGCATAACGAATCGCTGAGTTTTGGAGAAACCGATGAGTCCGGAAGGTAGCTCAATAACAGAGTCCGCAGGAACGGATAGGTCGCCGAATCTCGAACTCTTTACCATGATAGTTGGCTTGTCAGACTGCTCTTCACTCATCACTCAGACCGTTTTTTACGCCTCACCACTATATCCGACTTATCTAGCGAAGATTTGGATGAGCCTTGATCATCCCGATCTCCCTTTGACTTTGGAACTGAAGCAGACAGCTTGCCCGTCTTCCTCTCTCCTCCCGTTTTGGACTTCCATGTTGATGAAAGTTCCTCAAGCCCTTGGCTTGTCGCTCCCGTTTCAGCAGCTTGCCTATTCTCCTCACGAATCTGTTCATAGATTTCTTCGCGGTAAATTCGAAGGTCTCTTGGAGCATCAATTCCCAAACGAATTTGGTGCCCTTTTATTTCCACGATCGTAATCTTTACGTCGTCTCCAAGATAGACACTTTCTCCTGGTTTTCGCGTTAAAATCAGCATAACTTCGCCTTCCTTGGCCTATCTGAATCTCTTTTGCTCGTTCATGAACCCAGATAACTCTATGTACATTCTCACAGTTTAAGATGCTTAACTACGAAGAAGTTTTACCTTTTTTTGAAAAAAATATCCCTGATCGAATAGTCCAAGGATAGAACGTCGTTCGCATGAAAGATTCCCCCCACATTGCCTATTCAGCTGGTCAGAAAAGCCACCGAAGACTACATTGCACTTATGAAACCACTCGCCATCATAGAAACCTGCCTTTATGTTGATAATCTGCAACTGGCTGAGGACTTTTATACTCAGGTGCTGGGACTCCAGATTCATTCACATAAGCCAGAAAGACATCTGTTTCTTCGATGCGGCAAGGGCATGTTATTGCTTTTTAATGCATCGGTAACGAGTTCCACAATGGGAACCCTTCCCAGCCATGGCACAAAGAGCAATACCCATCTTGCATTTGCAATAGCTGAGGACGAGCTCGAGCTTTGGCGAAAACATCTCGGGGAAGCAGGAGTGAAGATTGAAAAGGAACAGGCGTGGCCTTCGGGCGGTTATTCACTCTATTTTCGAGACCCTGCTGGAAATAGCCTTGAAGTTACAACTCCCTCAACTTGGAACATCTCTCTCTAATGCTAGAGATAATCGAGTATCGATTGGTTGAGCAGCTGAGTGGTAACAGTCAGCGAGGCATTGAGAGCGGTCTGGGCCTCGGATAATCGAGTGGCTGACTCTATAACATCCGCCTCTTGTAAGTTTGATAAAACTCCTTTGGCTGAAGCCTCACTGAGTTCGAGAAGGGAGCTCGCGGCCTGAAGCCGTCGCATTCTTCCTGCAACTGCTGTTTGAGCTGGTATTACATCCTGCTCACGTGCACGCTCGATCAAGTCCATCGCAGTCTGAATATCTTGGGTCTGCTGAGTATACTCGGTGGGAAATGTATATGCGACACTCGTGGTATTGTTTGGCACTGGTGGATTCGTGCTCGTCCATTCGGTCTTAAAGCCCGAGAGCGCTCTTCCTAACTGTGTCAGACCACGGATTGCATCATCAAATATCGCTGGACCTGTCGCGTTGACCTGTACCGACAAATCGTTTGTGACGGGCACTGAACGAACCAAACTACTGTCGGTATTAGTACTATACGCAATCACTGCATTCTCTTGTCCACTACTAGGAGTAGTAAATTGGCTTGCGGCATATCCAGTATCATAGGCTGGAGTATCATCAGCACCACCAGCAAAAACATACTTACCGAGATATGTTGAGTTCGCTAGACCTACCACCTGATTACGGATTTCATAAACCTCTTGCGCAAGTTGTGAACGTTCAACTTCAGAGTTCGTTTCATTTGCTGCCTGTGCGGCAATCTCATTCGCTCGAATCAGAATGTCATTAAACTGTTCAAAAATTGCTTCTTGTCTCTCAAGATATCCCGTAGCAGTAGACACTCGGCTTTTCTGCCCCTCAATCTCAACCAACGTCCCGCGCATCTGACTGATAGTGCTTGCATAACTACTGTCTCCTGGCTCAGAGACTTTATATCCCGTTGACAGCTCGCTACTATATTTGGCAACTTGTGCCTTATTTTTCAGCATATCTGCTAAAAGTGATGTTGAGATAAAATTTTCAGGAATTCTAGTCATACAAGTCCTATTATCGTGTCGAGTATATCCTGGGCCGAGCGTAGCACTCGGGCATTTGCCTCAAATGCCTTTTGAAACTTCACCAGGTTTGTAAATTCTTCATCCAGACTCACGCCAGATATTTGATCTCTCTTCGTTTCAGCCGACAACTTGTTATCAGCTGAAACTTGTGCGTTTGTAGCAGCACGAGCATGTAAGTGACCTGCACGTCCTACTGTCTCATTATAGAGCTGATCATAGGTTACATTGGAGCGTTGGAACGTATTAGAAGAGTCAGATGAGAAGGTCGCAGTGGCCGTTTTTAAGGCAAGGAGTCCATCGCTTGCAATAAGGTTTTGCGCATTTCCGCCAGAAATTGTACTTCCATTCACGGCGTCTCTTCCTGCAGCAATCTCTTCAGGAGCAGTAATCGCAAGAGTAAGCTCTGCAGCAAAGCTAATCAAAGAGCCCGCTGCGACAGCTGCATTGAGGTCCGCATTATCAGGAATTCCATCGGCATCACTGTCGGATATCGTAATGGCACCTGCGTTAAAAAACCCAAAAAGCCCTGGATTATTCCCGTTGAGATCAACAGCAGATGGATCAAAATTAGCAGTTGGATTCGCGGTTGCTTCAGGCCCTCGATATGTCTCATTAAAGCGAGTCATGAGATCTCGGGCGATAGCCTCGATGCGCCCTGCTAGCTCTGGAAGAGTTCCGGTTGCTTGAAATGGATTCGTATCCGAAATACTGGCTGAACCTCGCATTGCAAGCAAAGCCCCAACGGCACCCTGGCCACCTGCAAACTCGTCTGTCAAGTTAAGGTGAGCAGAGGAGCTACTGCTTGCGTCATAGTCAAAAACAATAAACTTCATATTCGTACCATCCAACTTTGGAGGATACGTCCCAGTGGAAAAGCTTGGAGCTGCTGTTAATTCTAAAGCGCGACTCTCCATTCCATTAACAAGTGGGAAGCCATTATTAAGCGTCAAGGTCACGCTTCCATCTGCACGCTCAGACATCTGATATGATATTCTCTCTGAGAGTTGCTCTAAAAGCTTCGTCCTTTGGTCTCGCTCATCAGCAGCTACCTGACCTGTGGCTTCTTGCACCGAGATAAACCCATTTAGCTCCGCGATTGACGCCGTCAACGAGTTTACTGATTCAATCTCTGCGGTTAACCGCTCTTCAGCCTCCGCTTGTAATGCTGATACCGTTCCATAGGCAGAGCGAATTGAAGTAACAACATCCTGGGCCCTTTCCAGAACTTCACTACGCAACTCCATACTTGAAGGATTTACGCTTAAATCCTCCAAAGAACTGAAAAACTTGGTCATTGCTGGTCCTATCGAGTTCACATCCTCGGTAAGACTGAATATCGGCTGAATTCTCGCCATGAAATCTTTTTCAGTTTGATAATATGTGGAAGTAGAGATAGCCTCACGCGTCAATCCCTCTAGAAACTGGTCTGCCATACGGGTAATATCCGTAACTGCAACCCCATTTCCAATCTGAATACTCCCTGTTGAACTACCCGAGCCATAGCGAGTCTCAAGACCAACAACGCGTCGTGCATATCCCTCTGTATTCACATTGGCAATATTATTTGCCGTCGCGGCAATTATTGCCTGCTGAGCAGATAAAGCACTTACCGCATTGTTGAATATTTTTGCACTATAGTTCGTCATTCTAGCCCTTTAGCAATAAAGCTCGTAACGCAAAAGGGAATTGTGCAATATGGATGCCACTAATAGGGGAGGACGCTTCCCAGCTTCAGGAAAGCGAGTACAAGAGTTCGCTCAGGCTTGCTTGATTACACCTTCTTTACGCGATGAAGCTGGTAAATAGCTTTCATTGAGCTTACCTTCTTTTCCGTACTGTTTCGATACACTCTTCGTAGCACGCATGAGCATAGAGAGCGTTCCGTTGACTACATTCAAAGCAAAGCTTTGCACTCCACGAAATTCGCCCGTTTCATTGCGAGCTATTTCAATTACTTCTCGAAGTTTCTCTGTGAGTGGCAATAAGCGCTTTTGTTCCTCTGGAGTTCCGTGCTGTTTGATAAGCACAGAGAGTCTCTGCTCTCCGTCGAAGTCAGGAAAGGCGAGAAAAGCTACTCGTTCTTCATGGAATTTCTCTATTATTTTTATGAGCTCCTTACGCTTCTTATCGAGCTCTTGCAGCCTCTCAGCATGAAAACGAGTAATACATTTACGTTGCTCAGAGATAACCGATAAGTAGCGCTCATAAGTGTTAATCTCACGCTTGAGTAGAGACTCGAGGTTCCCAAATATCGGTTTGTTTGTAGACATAAAAAGCGATTCCGAATTCTAATATTCTATTTTAGCTCGCCTTGAAAAATCCTAGTTACCAAAACTATCTCGGTTGAATTGCAAGCAGACTACTCATCTTCGTTGCCAGAAGATCGTGATTGAGCATAAAGAAGCTCTGCGCCTACCTCTCGAACGAATGCCTGCGCTACTGCCTCTGAAGATGGTCTATACTGTCCTGACTGCACCTGGCTCTTTAACGCTTCAACACGTGCCTGACGCTCTGCTTCAATCTGATCGGCTCCCAACTCATCTTGTATCAATCTACTGAGTGAAACATCAACGCGAGAGTCTTTGCTAGGATATCCACCTTGTAGTCGGTCTGATAACTCGCCTTTATTCGCCTCTTTTTCTACTCGACGCGTTACATCAGTCAGTGTGTCTGCTGCTAAGCCACTTTTGCCAATCTTCATATTCCCATCCTTGAGGGTACACCTTCCTAGGACCTTACCTCTGTATTCTTATGCAATACGAGTTGGAGTCCTTAAGATTAAGATGCGGGATACCTAGGAAACGACTCACTCGCCCCCCCGCTTTCTCAATTCCTCTAACACCATATTTTTGATTCCTAGCCCGTCTCCACTCGCAATATCGCTTGCTATCTGCTCTTGGAGGAGCTCCTGGTAAAGCCTTTCTTCAGAACTACCTGATAATAAACCATTATTTGGTACCGAGTTCCACATGGATTTCAGCATCTGTCCCACCAGAATTGATTCAAACTGTGCAGCTGCCTCTTGAGCCTCACTTTGGGTAGCCCCAAGATTCTTGGCATTTTTGACCTTAGCCTCTGTATTCTGCCACTGAGCCCTATCAGCAACGCTACCAAGAAGGTTCGTATTCAATCCAATTTTACTATCTGACATGTTTACTCCTCTTTGCCACGACCACAGATTACATAATCACAAGATCGGCCCTTAATGCCCCAGAGCGCTGTAGAGCCGTAAAAATCGAGATCAGGTCTCTAGGCGTAGCCCCTAATGAATTGAGGGCATTCACTAATTCCCCTAACGTGACCTCTCCTCCTACTATACTCAATCCAGATTGTTCTTCTCCCACTGTTATATCTGTATTTGTCACCACTTCAGTTTCACCAGCTTCAGCAAGCGCTCCTGGCTGGGACACCTGATTCTCAGCGCGAATAGCAATACTTAAATTCCCATGGGCTAAGGCTACCGTACTTACTGTCACACTTTCTCCCATGACTATTGTCCCCGTCTTCTCATTAATCACCACTCTTGCTGGAATGTCAGTATCAATAGCCAACTGTTCTATCTTTGCCACGAATCCAATAGGATCCACTCGATACTCATCAATCAGTGGTATCTCTACGCTCGCACTATCAACTGCTACTGCAATAGGCCGACCCAGTTCGCTATTAATTCGATCTACTAACCGGGTCATCGTGGTAAAATCGGCGGAACGAAGAACAACTCGGATACGCTGACTCTGGAATAAATCAAATGGGATCGAGCGCTCTACCGTTGCTCCTAGGGAAATGTTTCCTACCGTAGGATGGTTTTTTATGGCTGCATCACCGCCTGCCTCAATCGAATATCCACCGACGGTTACAGCTCCTTGTGCAGCGGCATAAACATTACCATCTGCTCCCTTCAGGGGGGTCATCAGCAACGTGCCGCCCTGAAGACTTTTTGCATCCCCGACAGAGGAGATCGTAACGTCAAGTCGGCTACCAGGACGAGCAAATGCTGGAAGAGTCGCAGTAACCATGACACTGGCTACATTGCGAAGCATCAGACCCTGTGCGTCAACGCTTAATCCCTCTCGCTCTAAGAGGTTGGAAATCGTCTTTGTGGTAAAGTTTACCATGATACCGTCGCCAGTTCCGTTTAATCCAATAACGATTCCATAACCGTATAGTTGGTTACCCCGAACTCCCTCAACGTCAGCAATATCTTTCACTCGAGCAGCCATTACAGGGGTGCTCATTCCTAATACGAGGAAAACCAGTGCTAGATGCGATATAATATTTTTCGTTAATTCCTTCATATCAACTCACTTTAGAATGGCCAGATTTTATTAATGAGCCTTCCAAACCACCCGACATACTGTACATCTCCAATAAGCCCTTGACCGTAATAGTCAACACGCAGATGAGCGATTTTTGTGGACATGACTTCATTGCTCGAATTCACATCTCTTGGACGAACAAGTCCAGAGATAACGAGCACCTGCTCTTCATTATTTACTGCTATAATCTTTTCGCCCTCTATTCTCATCAGACCATTCGGGAGAACTTCAACCACCATAGCAGCAATTCGAGCTTGTAAGCTTCCCTTACGTGTAGTTTCCCCTTCTCCCGTAAACTCAGACTGAAAATCTGCATCAATCATAGTTGCAGTATCGAGTCCTGGATTTGCTGCTACGACTGAATCAGTAAAGTTAAATAACTCGGTTATTCCAGCCAGAAATGAAGACTCTCGCTTTGTTTCAGTATCAGCTTCTTTAGAACCTTGTGCAGTTTCGGAAACAACCACCGTAATAAGGTCCATCGGTTGAAATGCTCTGTGATCACGAAACAGCTGGCTTCCAGGCCCATGCATCCTCCAAAGTGACGAGCTCGCACCTGGTTCTCCAACATGAAGAGGTCCCTGATATGGCCGAACATTACTATTTCTTGAATGTGTAACGGTATAGGAGGGTGCAGCCTGCATCGAAGCATCCATATTGGAGACCATCTCACTTTCCCCCGGCACCGCTCCATTTTGAGTATTCACAAAGTGCACAGATGCGCGTGCATCATTTACATCAGCTATACGAAGACTTCTTTTGGCTCCTTGAATTGCCGCCTCTGCACGAGAGCTAACTCTCTGAGCACTCTCTGCAACGACCGCAGTCTGTGTCGTAGAGCTTGAACTACCATCTTGATTACCTGAATGAATATTTCGACTGTAAGATAAAGATGGAAGCTCTGGACGTATCAACTCTCCTGGAGCAATACATCCCCAGAGCATTAAAGATGCCATTATGAGACAACATAATTTATATTTCATCGCGTCACCTCTATCAGACCTGGACTTATCACCTCTCCAGTAATCATTTTTTTCGAACTATCGTTTCTTACCTGTATCCGTTGACCCAAAGCACCTTCCTCAAGCGCGATACCGCTGGCAGTCGCTTCTAGCAGCGAAGAGCGATATCGTAAGGTCACTCGTGCTCCGCGAGTGACCATGGCAGGGAGAGACAGCTTTCTGCGGCTAAATACTTCACCATGCGATATCGGATATTTAATCGCTTGTCCCACAATCTCTCTGGAGTCCATTGCTGAATCAGTCGGAATATCTGATAAACGGGCCCGTGCCATTTTCACATCTCCAGATGAAATAATGGCTCCCTTAGGAAGAGCATGCTTTGCTATAGGAACCTGGACATATTCGCGAACCTCAAGCGGAATATTAAGAGTCATTAGCTCTCCGCTTTCTGGTGTTATCGATATTTTTGCAAGATACTGAGATTTCCTATTTGATGGTATCACTTCACTACTAAAGGCAAGAGGGCCGGGCAAAACGTGAATATTTCCGTCGTATTTCACGCGAACCAATTCAATCTCCCCATCGGCTGGAAGTCCCTCCCTGACAAGGCTTTCAACTTCTTGAATACTGAGGAGACGAGAAGCTCGCTCAACGGTCATTACTCGTGGAAACGCATATCGCAAACTATCGAGTTCAACTCCAGCCTCGCGAAGCGTTGCTAAGACCTGTGCCGCCGAAATCGTTTTCTTTTTACCAGCTCTTGGACTTTTCCCTAAGACTATTGCCTGCAGGGCGATGATAGCCTCATCATCGCTAATAAATTTAGACTCTACTCCCGCTAAATCTCCCAGAGTAAACTCTTGATTTATAACTGTGCTGTTTTGCTTTCCAAAAATACGTATGTCTGAGGTGTGTTTTTCATGCACCTCTGCACTTACTTGAAAAGCAAACAAGAAGAATCCAATAAATATGACAAACAATAAACGCATCATTATCTCTTCAAGTTTATAGCCTGGGTAAGCATTTCTTCAGCTGCACGAACCCCTTTCGAAGAGGCTTCATACGCGCGTTGAGCGGTAATCATATTTACTACTTGTTCAACAACGCTTACATTGCTCGTCTCCAGAAATCCTTGATTAATTCTACCGAAACCGTTCTGATTAAAGTTCCCTGTCTGAACTACCCCTGAAGACTCAGTCGGCTCATAGAGATTCATTCCAATCGCTCGTAGCCCAGAACTATTTGGAAACCGATATGCCTGAAGCTGTCCCACATTAACTGGCGTAGCACTCCCTGAGGTTCTTGCACTAATAGTTCCATCTTGAGCAAATACAACAGCAAGCGCATCCGTTGGAACATTAAGTCCAGAGTCAACTGTATATCCTTCTGAAGTAACGAGATTTCCTAATTGATCAAGTTGGAGAGCACCCGCCCGAGTGTAGGCAAACTGTCCATTCGGAAGAGTAACCTGAAGCATTCCCTCCCCTTCAATTGCAATATCAAGATTACGGCCCGTATTCTTTAGGTCTCCTTGAGTATGAACTTTCTGAACAGATACTGTTTCAACACCAAGTCCAATCTGCATTCCTGTGGAGTTCCGAGTAGACTCGGATGTTTGCGCCCCTGGGTCCAAGAGATTCTGGTACATGAGATCCTGAAACTCTGCTCTACTTTTCTTAAAAGATGTGGTGTTGATATTCGCCAAGTTATTCGAAATAACATCAATATTCGTTTCTTGGGCATTCATACCTGTTGCAGCAGTATATAAAGCTCGTAACATATTTTCCTCCTACGCAGATCTTCTTCCGACACGTTGAATTGCTGTCTGATTCATTGAATCAATTGACCGAGCAGTCTTTGTATACAGCTCAAAGCCTCGATTGGTTGCAATCAAATCTACAATAGCTTGGATTGCAGATATGTTTGATGTCTCGATAGCTTTTGGAACAACGCTCGGATTGGCCACTGGCTCAGGTTGTGCGGTACCGTCAGGAACACGAAACTTACTCGCCCCAACTCGTTGTAATTGCGAGAGGTCATCAAAGCGAACTATTTGGACTCTTCCAGCGTTTTGCGTTAACCCTCCAGGCAAGCCCGTAACTTGAACAAATCCCCCTGAAGTCATAGTAGGAATACCCTGATTCACTACTATCTCTCCCCCATCTGCAAGAACAGGCATCCCATCAGGGGTCACCAAACGCCCTCCGCTATCGAGTGTAAAATTTCCGGCGCGGGTATAAACGGGTCCATCGGCAGATCTTACTACGAAGAACTCATTCGGATCTCGTAGTGCTGCATGAAGTGGCTGACCAGTCTGTTCAATTGGCCCTAAACGGAAATCAGTAATCGCCTCAACTTCCCTTACCCCAGGAGTTCTATCATAATCTTCTTTCGCATAGGGCGTTCTTCTTTTCATAGTGCTCGCAAGAGTATCCTTGAACTCGCCCTCACGAGAGACAACAACCTGTCCTTTAAAACCAGGAGTATTCAGATTGGCAAGATTATTGTTGATAATCTCGAGTTTTGAGAGCTGAAGCATTCCCGCTGCAGCTGATGAGTACGTTCCGCGGTCCATTCTGTTTTTCTCCTACTATGAAATCACCTGTCGCGATCTCGCGATCGGATTTGTCTCTTGTGTTCTCCTTTGACTGAGAGCACCTAACGTGGGATGGCTCTTAATTGCAGAAGCTTCGTGTGCTGAGGAGTTCTCCGAAGGTATCTCAGGTGCCCCTTCCTCCAGAATCATGAGACTCTGGAGTCTCTCCACCTCATCAATGGAAAGGTTAACGCGTGCTGCTACCTCTTGCATCGACTGACCAGCTCGAAGTAGCTCCTCACAGGTTGCATAGATATCCTCTAGTGATTGCTGAGCACTTGGTAAGTGTGTTCGTTGACCTGGCACAACAGACTCTTTCGTGATTCTTTCACGAAGTGGCCTGCGACTCGAACTCGCCATTGGTTGCGTATTCACTTTTGATGTTCGCTTCTGGGTCACTCCTTGTCGGTGACGAGGCTGATGAGCCCTATCATATTCGATGCTTTCCACCTGAGCAGACAGAGAACTTCTACTGCGGTCTTGGGTTGTATTCGGTGCTGGTGAGTCTACGCTCCTCTCTGAGCTTTGATGAAGCGTCTGGAGTCTTTTCTCGATTCCAGCAGAGTGTTCTAAAATCTTCTTTAAGGAGCGGTAAGCAGATCGGGCATCATCAAATCCTTTATTCAAACGCTGCTCGACGGTCTCAATATCAAAGAGGAGCTCTTCGAGCTTCTTTTGCTCTTGCTGCAAAGCTCTTTGCAGCTCTCCGTTGGCTCCACTCGCCTCTTTCAGAAGCCGTGAAAGGCTTTCCTCTAGAGCCTCAAGCGCTTGTAGCTTTGCTGCTGACGGCCCTCGTCCTCTTCCGACTCGTACGGCTAGGTAGAAGATAGTGCAAGAGAGCGCAATATCAATGACAAGGCTTACAATGGGTAGAGATTCGATCATCTTTTCACTCCAATTCGGCTCAAGTTTCACGTCAGAGAAACGTCATGAACTGCACTTTTGCTGTCAGACTTCCGACAATTCACTCGCGAAGAGCCTAATAATTCTGATAAGTTATCAAATACATCTTTTCAGAACTGGTTATTCTGATAGAGGAGTTGCAAGGAGCTTGCCCATTTTTTGAGTCTAATTTCTCAATGGAGAAGTAACAAAATCGTATGCCTCAGATATCACTGTTCACCCCAGGTCCAACCCATATTCCAGATGAAATCCTCCGAGCAATGCATTCGCACGAGCTTCATCATCGAACCCCAGAATTTAGACGGCTCTTTCAGGACACACGTGAACAGCTTGCTCAGGCTATGCATTCACCGGTTCTTCCCCTATTTCTCAGCTGCTCAGGAACAGGTGGAATGGAGGCTGTAGTTCTTAATAGCGTCGGGCCGAGTGATACATTGGGTTATCTCGATGCTGGCAAGTTCGGAGAACGTTGGGGTCAGATTGCAGAATCTGCTCAGTTAAGGTCAAAAAGACTACAATTACCTTGGGGAGAATCTGCAACTACAGAAAACGTTATTTCTTTTCTTGAACAATCTCCCGAAATTACCCACTTTGCTCTTCAATTCTGTGAGACATCAACGACGGTAGAACATGATGTAACTTCAATATCTCAATCTATTAAAGAGAGATTTCCACATATAATATTAATCATTGATGCCATTTCCTCTGCTGCTACGGTCAAGTGGGATCTTAATGCACAGCACTGGGATGCTGTTATCACTGCATCTCAGAAATCATTTATGGTACCACCAGGATTGACTATGCTCTTCCTCAGTCCGAAGTATTGGGACTCCAGTGCGGACATAAAGCCAAGAACTCTTTACTTCGATCTGAAAAATGAATACCGCCAACAAACGAGTGGCAATGCAGCATGGACCCCCGCTATCTCATTAATCGCTGGTCTCAAGGCTGCTCTTTCACTTTTTGAAAGGGAGGGATGGGAAAATGTATATACCCGTCATAAAAACTGCCGCAATAGAGCGCTGTTTTGGTTTTCAGAGCTTGGATTTTCACCCATAAATGTCTCCCATGGCGCTCATAGTGTTTCTGGAGCACGACCACCGCTCTCTATAAACGCAGAAAAATTACGTTCTACATTGAAGTCGAGATTTCAGATTCAGGTGGCTGGAGGACAGGATGAATGGAAAGGAGAAGTTGTTCGTATCGGTCACATGGGGATAATATCTTCTGAAGATATTGATCGCTGCTTTTTGTGTATACAACAGGTTATAAATCAGGAGTAGGAATACGTATGCCATTCTATAAGTCCGCCGAAGAACTTCTGAAGGTTGAAGGCAATACTTTAATGGAGATAAAACGGACTCCGCGCTCGATGCTTGGGCTTATCTCTTGCGCTATAATCTCTACTGTAGTGATTACCCTGATTCTCTTTCTGCCAAACGAAGACGGCTCAAGCCTATCCAGTCTCATTGAATCAAAGTTCATTCTTCTATTCTACCTTATCCCGATTGCGTTTTGCGTAGAAGCAGTCAGGCGATATCATGACGACCTGTATATCTTTGAACGTGAACGAATTGTTCACAAAGGTGGCAGACTTTCTCTTCAGTTGACCGTTCCTTCTATTCGCTATATCGACATTCGAGCAGTCTCCGTAAATCAGAGCATCTATGGGCGAATCTTTGGCTATGGTTCTATTGAGCTAAATACTGCCGCTGAAGATATTAGCGAACTTGTGCTATCGGGAGTAAGAGCACCCTTACAGCTTGCCAACGTAATAGAAAATATCCGCTTGATGCTTTCGAAAAAGTCTTCTGCTCAAGCTGGAAAGGCGACTGATTAGTCGTGCAGCTAGCAGTTTCAACTACTTACGAAAATTACCGTGTTCTATGTAATTTGCATACGAAACTCTAAAGTTTTACTACGAGAACGTCGTAATACTCCTGTGAGGCAAGGCACTCAAAGATTGAGCGCTAGAGGAAATACCGCCTAACTATCAAGGATGAAACACGGGAAGACGAGGTCGTTTTACTCACTTCTCTTTAACTAAGGAAGGAAACCATGATTGATCTCGTAATCGCTGATGACCACGTCGTCTTGAGGGAGGCGCTTTGCGAACTCCTGGAGACTCGAGGAAAATATAACGTCGTTGCTCAAGCCTCCAACGGTGATGAGCTCGTGAATATTCTTAACTCCAGAGCCTCAAATCCACATCTTGTTATTCTCGATGTTACCATGCCGAAAGTTGATGGACTTGCAGCGCTTGAAACGTTGGCAGCAGAGGGACGAGTTCCCCCTGTACTTGTTTTGTCCGCTAATGAAGCTCAAACGAAGATAAGAGCGATGCTAAAGGCAGGCGCTAAAGGCTATCTGCCTAAAAATGCAAGCCTTGATGAACTCGAATTCGCTATCACCTCTATTCTTGACGGCAAAACGTATTTGAGCCCATCTATAACAGCTCCTCTTATGGATAATTCGCCTACTGATTCGCCTCTTGAAAACCCTCTTTCCGTTCTCACAAAGAGAGAGATTGAAATTATGGCGCACTTAGCAGATGGCAAACCAAATCGGGAAATTGGGAAACTTCTACACATTAGTACTCGTACAGTAGATACCCACCGAAGTAATATTCTCAAGAAACTTAAAGTGAGGACAAATGCGGAGCTAGTAAAACTGGCCATCGCCCAAAACCTGATTTCAATCTAGGTTTGTCTTTAAGGGATTAGTCCGTCAGGAGAGATGCGAACGAACGAACTCTCCTGACGGCTCAATACTACCTAATCTCTCACAGAGCCCCTTCAGCGCTTAACTACTGAACCTTCCCCCCAATGCTTCATAAAGCGGCTGAGATGTCATGCTTTATGAGGAGAACGCTTGCCCCACTCCCTCACTACAGGGTAAAAACGTATCTATGGCAAATGACACCGATTCCATCCAATCATCCTCCGTAAATACCGCCGAAGCACTCAAAGAGGATGCCCTTCAAAAAAGAGCCTTGTCGGAGTTTACTCCGAAACAACGGATACTCGCTGCGGCTCTTAAGCTGTTTGTAGAACAGGGATATTTTAGAACCAATGTTCCTGACCTCAGTCGGGACAGCAAATGTAGTGTGGGTTCCATCTACCATAATTTCAAAAACAAAGAGGAAGTTGCCCGTGCCCTGTATACTGAGGGGATTACCGCTTTTAGAGCAGCCTTGTATCAAGCACTCGCTCAAGTAGACGATGTTGAGGAGTTTACGAAAAAGATAATCATATCTTTTCTTCATTTTTCAGAGGCCAACCATCAACTCTCAAAATATCTTTGGCTGTGTCGTCATAATGAGTTTATGACGGGTATTATTCGCCATCCGACGAGAGTTGGTTTTGACCCTCTCGGTAGAAAACTGACGAAGACTATTCGAAGAGGAATTCAAGAGGGCAAGATTCGGCCGCTGAAAGCAAACATTATCTGGAGTATTCTATTTGGTATCCCAGTTGGATATGTCCGAGACTGGTTAGACGGATATAACGAGGAATCACCGAAATTAGTGGCAGATATTATCGCTGATAGCTGCTGGCGGGCGCTGAAAAGTGAATAAGAGCTGAGTTCTCTTTGCATCAGAGAACGCCCGCAACTTAACGACCATTCAGCTCATCAATTGATCGTTCTTCGCTTTTACGAGTAGCCAAGAACTTTGTTCTCACCAGTGTTGTCACCAGGCTCTAACTGGTCCAGACACTTGGAAAGAGCCTCCCACGGCAACATTGCACATCGAATGCGGGCAGAAAAACGGCGAACTCCCTGAAGTGCAGCACAATCTCCTAGCTCATCACACTGCTCATCCTCCAATGATTCCTTCATCATTCGAACAAAAAGAGCTGCTTTCTCCCTCAGCTGTTCAATAGAAAGACCACTACACAGCTCTGACATCATTGACGCAGATGCTTGACTAATTGAACATCCCTTCCCCTCATTTTTTACATCGCAACAACGGCCAGCATTGAGAGCAAGAAAGACTTCGATCTCATCTCCGCATAAAGGATTCAATAACCGACTTGATGCATCTGGACTCTCTATGATACCGCGACAACGAGGATTTTTATAATGATCAATAATGAGATCTTGATATAGGCTTTCTAATTCTTCCATCATCTTTTCCGAAAGTTTATTCCATTCCCTCGCTTCTTCTCTATTTCCCCAAAATAGCACTAATTTGGCTCTTTTGCGACTCACTTACATGAGGATGTTCCCTCAGAAGTCCTAAAATTCTGCCTGCCAAACCTACCTCACGAGCTTTCGTCCCGAACGTGTATTTATCAAGCTGTTTCGACCACACCTCAAGTATTATATCGATATCAGCGGATGACATATCAGAGGAAAGAGAAACCTCATATCCTCCAGTCATAGCCAATTTTCGAGCCTGCTTTTCCACTTCTCGAACCTCTTGATGAGATTGAATCTCTAACAGATGAATGCTCACTGTCTATCCACTCCAAACATCACTCAAAAGCTGAGAAATAAACCAACAACTTCGAAGTTCTCCGACAATACTGAGATCTCCTCTATGATGAGCACTTTGTAGCGTATCATCTCCAGCCCGTATTCCGGCTATAACATCTTCGGAGTTAAACGTGATGGTGACGAGTCCCTCCAAGCCCTCTGATACCCCAGTGAAGTGCAAATTTGGTGGCCTACCAGCCTCGATTAAAATGGCAGAAGACGCATCATGTACGCTGTTCCCTTCTGGCGTTAGCCGCTTTTGTTTAATTCTCAGTAATAGACTTGGAAGAGATAAATCCTCCATCTCATCTCGCCAATCAGGCTTACTTTCCTGCAAGAGAGATGCTAACTGAGCGAGCTCCTGCGCTAAAACATCGCTGATAGTCATGATAGCCCCCAATAACTAGGTCCAATGGTAATTTTTCCCTCTTATATTCTCAAGAGAAGAGCTAAAAACTTTTACCCTTGAAGCTCAAACCCCCAAATCTTCTCTATGGCTTCACCTCGCTTTGAATTCATTGTAAAGTCTGGGCATGCGACCTCTTTCCAATCTTTTCGATAATATTTTGCCGTCCGAGGCTATTCTCTCAGACAGCTTTGATCTACAGAGCTATGGAGTCGATACCTGCAAGAACTTTAGGGGGTCACCTTCTCTCGTGCTACTCCCATCCTCAACAGAACAGATTCAACAAATCATTAGGCAGTGTGCTGAAAACAAAATAGGCGTTGTGCCCTCAGGAGGTCGAACTGGTCTATGTGGAGGTGCGACTGCAACGAATGGAGAGATTATTCTCTCACTTCAGAGAATGAATACTATTATCAATATCGACAGCGATAGTCGCACAATTACAACCCAAGCAGGAGTAACAAATCAGAGGATAAATGAGGCTGTAGCTCCTTTCGGCCTAGTCTTTCCCATTCATCTCGGAAGCTGGGGGAGTTGCCATATCGGTGGAAATATTGCGACGAACGCGGGGGGAATTCATGTAATTCGGTATGGTCATACCAGACATTGGGTCTTAGGTCTTACTGTTGTCACCGGCGATGGCACAATCCTTCGGACAGGCAAAAATCTCTATAAAGACAATTCAGGGTATGATCTTCGCTCGCTATTTATTGGATCAGAGGGCACTCTTGGAGTAATCACGGAATCAACTCTTGCACTTGCACCCAAGCCAAAAGGGCTTGTCCGTCTTCTGTGCTCCGTCAGTTCAATATCAGAATCTATCCCCCTGCTTCATAACGTTATGCGTCATCAGGTGACAGTATCTGCATTTGAGTTCTTTTCTGAACAAGCCATGGAATATGTGACTCGATTCCGAAAACTGAGAGACCCATTCTCCAGAAGACATCCTTATTACGTGCTTATTGAAATAGAGGGAGATTCAGAGAACCTGCGGGAAATCTTGCAAGAAATGTTCATGGAATTTCTGGAAGAAGAACTCATTCAGGATGTCGTCATCGCTCAAACACACAAACAATCAGAGGAAATTATGAGTCTTCGGGAGTCAATAAGTGAAACTCTCTCTTCCGAATTTACTCCCCACAAGAATGATATCTCTGTTCCGATTTCGGCAATTCCCGCTTTCACAGAAGAGCTTCAGTCCTTATTAAGCTCGAAAGCGCCAGAATATGAGCTCATTTTATTTGGACATATTGGAGATGGAAATATTCATCTGAACTGGCTCAAGCCAGAAGATGAAAGTGAGGACGTTTTCTTTGAGAAAAGTGCTGAGATTGATCAGCATGTTCTAGAGCTTGTAGTGGCAAAAGGCGGAAGCATTTCTGCAGAGCATGGTGTAGGACTTTTGAAAAAGAAAGCTCTGCACCTGGGAAGGAGTGATACCGAGATTCAATATATGAAGGCCTTAAAAAAAGTGTTCGATCCAGCAGGTATCATGAATCCAGGGAAAATATTCGACATAGAGCCTAGTACCAAACTATAGCGACGGGCTCGGCTCTATCGACAAGCATATTTCTGTTACTTGCTCAATGCCACGAGTACTGAGCGGAAGCTGCATATATTCACCTGACTTCCACAACGGCAGTTGATCAAGAAAGTTTTCGGCCTTGAGCCACCCATCTTGACCACCTAGTAGTACAAAATAGTTTTCATCGAGAGAACTCAGATCTGATATAAATCTGGCTTGTGCTCCGTAAGACACAAAATGGGGTTTCGCTGAAAAGGAATGTGCACTTTTGTATAGGGTATTATTTGAACCAGGCGCTGCAAAATTATCAAACCGAAAACGTGAGCCAATCACTGGAATACGTCCCAGCGGATACTGAATCCGATATTGATGGAAATTCCCCCACGACTCATACTTCGTAAATTTCTTTCCCATCTTTAAGAGAGATTTCGTAAGCATCTTTGAAAACTCAACTATAAACTCTTGACGCTTCAGCTGTTCCTTTAAATCTGCATACCACAAATCACCTTTGAGCATGATGGAGTGCTCCGATTCATTTGGGAAGAGCCTCTGTAGCAGCTCAGGCACCATATGTGATAAGAGCAAGTGAAAGGCTAGAGCGCCCCTTGAATCAGTAGAGTAAAGTCCATCCCAATTCTTAAGAGCCTCATACATCGCAGCTGCATTAGGGTTTTCGTAAATTTGCTTGCTCTCCAGTTCACCAACGAATTGCAGTAGAAAGTTACGCATCTGCACACTCTTGATAGAGGCTACATCTTGCTGCAATGCCTTTAGATCTTCAATTGAAATACTGGTCTTTGATTCAAAAATTTCAGACATTCTTAAAGCACGACTAGCATTTGCATAAGAAAATGATATCGGAATATTTGTCCTGAATACTCGATTGTTGGCAGATGCAAGGTATCCAGATACTGGATCAAACAAATGGGGGAGTTCAGCTGCTGAACGATAAGACTCTACGATATTGTCTGGATTCTTTATCAGCTGAGAGGTCATTTCAGCCTCTTGAAGAACTGGTTGTTGATAAGCGAGCAGATGACCTATATGTCCTTCACTATCACCATAAAGCATGTTCTGTCCCGAAACTCCATAGGACTCAAATGAACTCATAAACTCGTGAAACGTACGAGCTCTATTCGCACTGAGAAAACTGGAAATCTCGTCACTAATCGCCTCATGGCCTACCCAATTTAGTGCAATAGTCTCGGATAAGTTATCGAAGAAAGGAGAATCACTAATGATAGGTCCGTGTGAAGACTCACGAACTATACGAGTAGTATCAAACCACCATCGAGTACGAATCGTCTCTTCTCGAACAGAAAGCTTTTCCTCTGAAACCTGATAGAGGTGCGTACTAATTGCTCTTAGATTGGTCCCTCCCCACGCGATATCTTCGTTTCTACCAAGCGCAAAAAAGGGAGTACCAGGAATCATCATCCCTACCACACGAAAATCTGGAGTTCTCAGGCCAGCAAGCAGCCAAAAATTTGGAACAGTAGTTCCCAAATGCGGATCGCTGGCAATCAGAGCACTGCCATGTAGTGTTCGCTGACCAGAAATAGCCAATGCATTACTTCCTGAGCGGCTAAAAGCGCGGATGAGACCACTCATGTGCTTTATCTCTTCAGATTGTGATGGAATCAATTGATCAATTCTTTCGCTATCGTCGTCTTCCCTTAAGAAGCGCTCCCATAGGCTGTCACGTAAATCGCGCCCTTCAATAGACAAAAATCCGAAATAGAACATCCAGGAAAGGTCCACTCCCGCTAAACGAGTGACCAAGATTACATCTTGCTCGGTCCATTCTTCTCGTTTCATTTGAAATATTTCAAACTCAGGAGGTAGGCTCTGAAGAGATTTCTGATACCAATTAATCCCAGCAACAAACGAAGAGAGGATTTCTCGAGTCTCTTCGTTCATCTTACTCATTACCTGCATGGAGTTTCGACCAAGATCAAGGATTCGAATGGTATGATCTAAATCTTGAGCAAATGGTCCTATCAGCTCTGAAATTCTTCCGGATGCTAAGCGTTTCAATAACTCCATTTGTCCGAGGCGAAGGTGTGCATGAGTTGCACCGAGGAGAAAGAAACCATCTCGATTAGAACTTGCCTCGACAAATGGCACCCCGCGCTTGCTCCAACGAATCTGGGCTGATGATTCTATGGGTGCTGTCTGAGGGAAAGATTCGAGCCTCTGAGATAGCGATTTGAAGGGAATGCGTACGGCGACAAATGAGCAAGAGGCAATGCTCATGCAGATGTAGACAAACGTACCGATAATGATGGGGCAAGAGATACGAACATACATTGAATTTACAATCTCCCTGATCAAAAAATTCCTGATCGCGGCAGTTTTCCATAGGAGAGGGTTGTATCATCATCAACCTCCTCTTCTACTCTTGTATAACGGACGGTCACTCTTAAAAAGAGCCTCCATCCAAAGCTTCCAATAGCAGTCAGATCTCTTCGGGGGCATATCATCCCCCCATCAACGCGAGGAAAAAGCGAAAAACGACCAGCTGACGGGCGAAAAGCCCCTTCCATCATTGCCCCGCGAGAGGCCCAAGGCTACAATCTCCTTAGGAAACGAGACTCATCTGGTTATCAGAGGCTTCTCGCTGTGAGCGGAGACTTGGTAATCGGCATAAAATAGTTGCAGTTTCTAACTTGAAAACAACAACGAGGGAAGTATATCCATGCGAAGAAGTATGACGATGAATAGCTCAAATCCTGTGCTGAATCAGAAGATGTTTCAGGGTCAGGCCGTAGTGGCATCGCAAGATGGAGTGATGACGCTAGAGGGCACGATCAACAAAAGTATTATCTCGGTACTCCTCGTAATGGCAGCAGCCTACTGGTCATACCAATCACCCGCAGTCTCAATGCCGCTTTTAATTCCGTGTGTGATAGTTGGGCTGATCTTAGCGATAATTATATCCGTCAAGCAGACACTAGCACCAGTTCTCACCCCGGTCTACGCAATAGCAGAGGGACTCGTGCTGGGTGCCCTCTCGTTATCGTATGCCTCCCTGACCGCAGGCTCAGCCTCTGGAAGTTTTGATGCTCCACTTGGGCTA
Source organism: bacterium (assembly GCA_009926305.1). Classification (NCBI taxonomy): domain Bacteria; species bacterium. Next base: position 13,803 of record RFPC01000003.1, on the reverse strand, counting down.
AACCATGAGCTTGTATTTCAAGCTATCGCTCTAACCTTCGGGACACTCTTTTCCATGCTCGTCATTTACCGCTCTGGACTTATCAAAGTTACTGATCGACTCAAGATGATCATCTACACGGCTACTGGGGGAATCTTTCTCCTCTATTTCATCACGATGATTATGGGCTTTTTTGGAGGACAAATGCCCCTTATTCACGAAAGTGGACCATTGGGAATTGGCATATCACTTGTTATCGTAGGATTGGCCGCTTTCAACCTCTTACTTGACTTTGACTTCATTGTAAAAGCTTCAAGTAGCGGTAGTCTGCCTAAATATATGGAATGGTATGGGGCCTTTGGACTCTTGGTAACTCTCGTATGGTTGTATATGGAAATACTGAGATTACTCGCAAAGCTCGCGAGAAATCGAGACTAGAAATACCTTACCTATTGCTCTGGTTACTATACCTTGCTTTGTAGGCAGCTCATAACAGGGAAGCCAAGATAAAATACGAGCTCATAGTAAGCCAGATGGCATGACCTATGAGACTTAGAAGAGGGATCAGACAGGTGCTATGAGATCATTAATACGATGTATTGCATGCCCTCTTCTCTTCTCCTTGATCCTCTGCTCGGCAACCTGGGCCCAAAATCCACCATCAAAAAAGGGCGGCGAGACTCCCTTATTGGATACAGAACTCGGGAAACAAACATTCGAAACATTGAAAATAGAACATTTGAGAGTTCAGAATGCCGCAATCAAGTTTAAAGGCAAGAATAAAGCCATTGAGGCTCAATTACTCTCTATCTTAGAAGATATGGCAATGCATGCCTGTGCCATCTTAAAAGACGGAAATTGGGATTTTTACAGTGTTCATTCAGCCTCTGATACCTGTCGAAAGCAGCTTACAAGCCTCTCGGCGTCCTCTCCAGATAATAAAATAGTAAGATGCATTCAGCGAGGCAAACATTCGAGTGACTGTGTAAAGCTTTTTTCTGAGCAGCAAACGATTAGCATTGATTACTATAAACCAGATCCCTCGGTGCGTCTGAATCAAGAACATCTCGACGGTACATTCTCGACGCCATACGCATCGCAGCACTGGAAGGCAATGCAAGAAATTCGTATGAAAATGCTACACACTCAAGATGAAGAGCAAAAAGCTTCATTGAGGAACGAGCTACTTCAACATCAACTCCGCTCGCTTTCTACCAGCTGCTCCAGACAACCACTTATTTTCTATGAACCGCTATCTGAGCTTGGAGTAAGGAAAGAGTCGTTTCAGGGACAGCAAGATCCAGAGGCAGAAAGAATTAGAGAACTTATAGAGGACTATCGAGAGAGATTAGAAAACGAGCAAAAAAAGCTCAAGGAAAGCGTCACCTCCTTAGAGCCCCCGCAGGCATTGGGAATACCAGCAAGTAAAAGCTCGGAAAAACAAGGACAGCAAAAAACAGAAGCAGGGGAAGAACTCGTCCGGGTTCGAGTTCTCTCAGAAGCATGTATGCAAGCTATTACTGGCGTCCTAGAGTTTCTACCCCTCTCAAAGGCTGCTATTTGTAAAAGAGATGGATTATTCCATCCTACCTGTGAACAAGCGAAGAGAAATAGCTCGGTCATACCGTCTGCTGGAAACGAGAAGGATACTGAGCAGAGAAGAAACAAAGATTCAAGTGATCAAATTAGCACCTTCTAAACGAACAGAGACAAGAAAGTGAAGTCTTATCAACGTTCAATCAAACAGTTGTGGTGCAACTGACGCTATAAACACTGCATACTAAGCACGAGCCGAATTAGAATGGTCTAATCGTGACTACAAAGCTTCCAAAGTCTTTTCCTGGATTCGAATACACGACTTCATAGTGAGAATAGACACCATAGTCTTGTCCAGCGCTACGAGCATTAAGCCAATTGGTGAAGGGATGATAAAGAGTGATGCAAACTGCCAAAGATAGCGCCACGCAAATCACAACTGGTGAAGAGACAATCAGATCGGTAATGGAAGTCCTCTTTTCCATAAGTGCTTCGACGCTCCTTTATCGCGATAGAAAGTGGCCTTTGGAAATGTTATGGAGGAAACTGAGGCCAAGGTATCTCCAGAGGACGGCAAGAAAGAAAAAAAAATATATCTATATGATTTTATTGCGATTATTCGCCAAACATCTCATCAAAGGCTTCATCTTCCGCAAAGGGGTCTTCCTCCTCGGGCTGGTGAATCTGGCGATCTTCGATAAGCGCTGCTCGCCGTTGATAATAGGCAGATTGAACAAAAAGATAGTAGTCAAGAGATGCATCGCGCGCTGCTTCAATTGCCTCATCAAGATTAGTCCGCCGCTGAATAATATCTACCCCTGCTACTCCTGTGGTAATCAAGATTGCATCGTTAGAGCTTGCTGCCTCCATAACAGCCCATCCAACTGGATTGAGTGCAGTATCGACCATAAATCCAAACCCGTCACGTACCGTGGAAGGACCAAAAAAAGGGAATACAAGATATGGTCCCGCTGGAACACCGTGGTATCCTAGTGCTAATCCAAAGTCCTCTTTATGGCGCTCTAAGCCGACATGCTGGGCCACGTCAATCAGACCAAAGATACCAACAGTAGAATTCACAAGAAATCGACCTGTATGTTCCAGAGCTTGCGAGAACTTCAATTGGACCAGATCGCTAACAAGGTATGTAGGATAGAGAAGATTGTCGAAGAAGTTCGTAATCCCACGCTGGGCTTCGTCAGGCATAACATAATCGTATCCATCGGATACTGGCTCAAGAAGATACCGATCTAACTTATCGTTCAACCAGAAAACTCGCCTATTCCATCCTTCAAATGGATCTGAGATATCCAAAAGACTGTCTTCTTCTTGCGCCTCTATGACACGCTCATCTGCATACACAAAGCAGCACCTTGAGCAAAGAGACAGAGACGTAAACGGCAGGAGGGGCGCTATTGAAGGAGCCAAAAGAACAATAGAGAGAATAAGCAAGAAAAAGCGAAGAAGAACCTGTAAGTGCGCTCCAAAACTCTGCATAGCTACCCCTCCAAGCCTCCTTTTACTATAACTACGGTAACACGAAGAGGAAAGAGCCGTTGTACACATTCCCTTCCCTATTGACCTGATTGAGATAATTCTACCATTTGTACATATTTGCTCTTTGAAGCCGGTATTACCTCAATTCCTTCTTGGATGAGCTCTTCATCCACTACCTGCATAATAGCTTGTTGATCGCTCAGGAAGGCATCCCGCACCTCCTCCAATCTTTTAACTTCTTCTGACTTCGCAAGAGTCTTTGCCTCTTCGACACGCTGATCTAAAACATCTGACACGTTTCGCTCAAACTCAATCTCTATTTCTAATAGCGATCCGTAAAATTGGGGCTTACCAAAATATTTTAAGCCCTCGCGCTTACTCTTCAGAAACTCGAGGTATCCCTTTGCATCATAGATATCACTCTTATCGAGACTGATGATAAAGGCCTGCTCAGGATTCGGTCCTGAACCAAACTCGGACGGTATATTAAGATGCTGTCTGTAACGTTCTGTGATAAGCACAAGTTTCGGTATCACTGAAAGGCTCTCCCCTTCATACTGGCCCTCAAGTGCCTGCATGACCTTGTAAGCTGGATAAGTATCCATTCCTTGGAAATTCCCACTTTGAAAATAGGGAATGAACTCATCAAGATCCCAAGGTCTATCAGGGGGCTGATTCTTGACACTAAATGGTGCTGATACATCACGAAACTCAAATCGAGCTTCATCAACTGTACTAAACCCATTTCCAAGCTCTCTACGATTTACCTTTGCCTGAAATTCTAACCGATAGGGCCATAGAGCTACCCAGTCCTGCCTTTTTACGTGCTCTTTGTATGATTTCCTATCTTTAAACCGATTCCGTAACCGATAAGAAATCTGGTTCTTGTAGGCGAGAAGCTCTGGAGTATCAAAATAGATATCTCGATATAAGAACTCCTCTGCCTTACTATCTACATAATACTCTGAGTCAAGATACTGAGGTGCCTGCCATACGGTCTTATCGTGAGATCTTCGCTCCAACGCCTTTCGAATTTTTGATGCTACCTTCATCAGTTTAGGGGATTCTTGCCAGGGCATTTGCAGAGAGAACTTAAATTCGCGTTCAGCTCTGGGCGCAGTTCCAAGTGCCATTTGGTCGACAATAGAGTGAGAATGGAGTGAGGGTATCTGCTCATGTACGGTCTCTATCTCACGAACAACTCCATGTTCTGACTTCACAGAAAACGGAAAGGGAGACTCAATTTTACTGGATCGAAGAGTGAGTCTACCAGATTTCACTGACGGATAGTTGCCACGAACGCTTATATGATCCATTTCTACTGCACCACCGTGCACTGCGAACGCTCCCTCGTACCGTACATAATCATGGAGGAGAAACGAACTATCTTCAAAAATTACATGGGAAAAAGAGCCATTCTCGACATTACGGAGCGCAAGGGTCCCCCATCGAACTCCCTCTTCTGCCGCACGCATAACAATCGGTTGTTCCGCCGTTCCATCAAAATGGACAGACGCGCCATCTAATAGAATAGAAACTCCTTTTTCCAGCAAAATTTCAGTGCCTGGAGCCACATAGAGGGAGTCATAGGGAGTAAGCTGAAGAGTCTCCGTTAACCGTACTCTTCCCGACAACTTACGGGATTCACCCGTCCTAAATTTGTTGGGCGTCCACCAAACCGAATACCGTCGATTGCCTGCATCAAGGGGTATTGAATCGGTTGAATATCCCGAAGCTTTTATCCCAGTGATTGCATTCTTTCCGATTACCTCTATTACCGGACGAGCGTTCTCCGGTATGTTGGAAATTTTATACCTGTAGATTGCTGGTACGACCTCCGCACTCTTGGCTCCGACGTATCTTCGCTTTGAAAGCAGGCGATCGCTGACCGAAACATCGTAGACGTGATCTCTTACCTGCTTACCTAAAATTGGAGAATTGTCTATGAGTGCGCCCTTCAATGATAGGTGATCTCCTAGTCCTTCCAATCCGACTCTTGTTACCACAGGAGACTGGGAAGGCTGATTTGCAAAAGAAATTCTAAATCGTTCAAACTCGAATCCTGCTGCTGAATTTATTCTGAGCAAGACGATACGTTCATCGCTTCGTTCCCCGTTAACGATGCGGTATTCCACCTCTGTAGCTCCCATACGATTCCGAATCCTATTCTCACGAGCTACCACATTCTTCCGTAGACGGGATACTGCCTCCTCTACCTCTCGATTAGAGAGATGACGAATGCCTTTATCATTAGCCTTCAACTTATATGGTGATGCGTAGAGATCCCGACGAATTCGTGACATCTCCAAATCGATTTTGGATAGGATCTTCTCTGAAGGAAGCGCTTCTTCGATAAACTTCCATAAGAATCTATCCTTCAGGTCTCGAAACGCTGGATTTTGAATCATGCTTCTAAAGAGCTTATTGACTCCGATATCTAAATCGAATTCATCGCCCCACATATATGCGACAGTATCCCATACAATCGGAATGAACTTTCCGATATGGGGATGGAAATATAACTTTCCATTATGTGTTTCATCGACATGTACCGATCCAACGAGTTCAAGCAGAGCCATAAACTTGGCAAGCGCTTCGACATCCACAATAGAAGTCAGTCGATCATAAAAAAGATAGGGATTTTCATCCTCATGCAAAGTGTTAATGAGCAACTCCAACTCTCCACGATGGAGATCATTTCCAGGTCCATCAACACTCCATGCCGTCAAATCGCTATACAGTTTCTTTCGTGGAATAGCCCCATAGACTTGCTCAGAAGAAATATCTCCCACAAAAATTTTCCCAGCAGGTAAATAGCGCCTGGCAAGCATATCTTGATTTGGCTGCTCGAGAAAAAGTCGAATGCCATCGAATAATCGATTCAATCGAAAGTGAACATTTTCAGCAAAGGGAGAGAGAAGCCCTTCCACCTCTCCTGCCAAATTGTACCCCAACCAATTAGCGATCTGATTATCTACCCTCGGCACATTTAGGTTGAATGTTTGCATGCCTCGATAAAAATCGCCGTCTTCTAACTCGACACGCCATGATTTATTTGGAAACGCCCAATGGTTCATTGAATCACCCTTAAAGCGCACCTTTCCAGAATATCGCTCATCTCCAAGCCGAATCTTTGCCTTTTCGGATTTTACATTTGTAGTCGGCAAAGCATCTTTTAGGCGGTCAAGCCTCTTTCCCCTCACGTATAACTCGACCACAGGGAGCTCAGTATTCTTTAAATCCTCATGATGAGCCGACATTTTTAGAGCTGTCATTCGAACAACTTTCTCTGCTCCCAACCACACCCGTTCAAGGTATGTATATCCATGCGCGAAACGCTCTCGCGGAATATTCGAAAGATATCGAAAAAAAGAAAGGGCGCTGACAACGAGAAGCACGGTAAAGATGAAAATTTTTGGCGCTCGACGTAACCAGACACGCCGGGTTGCTCTATTCACTGCGTTACGATTGAATTTATCGCTATCATGAGGCACTTGGTTATTCGACATACGTGAAATAGTAGCTGGGGCAGTCAGGAGAAACAAGGCTCGCAGAACGAGTTTCAGCCCTAAAATATGCGCTTAGGAGGATGAACCTCCTTAGCGCATAAAAAAATGGGGGCGCTATTCGCGCCCCCATTCCAATAGAAAATTGACTATTAAATCACAAAGGCCAAATTACAGAGGGAGACAGCCCAGCCCCGTAATTTAATTCCTTTTCCTCCTAAATGCCCCCGTACCTATTATTTGGTTCCGGAACTCTTAAACACGCATTTGATTTCCACTCAACATAGACAGTACGACTTCCAGTATTTGACTGTGCAGCCGAGGCAATCTGTCCAGCAGTTAAACCACATCCGCCGATCCAACCAGAAAAATAATGGTCTGCACCACCATTAACCCCTGGTATCGAGCTTGACTTAAACGTTAATCCACTACAGACCACATTTCCTTGACTGTCATAGACGGTTAACGCTGAATCCCCTGTCTTGTTACTACCAGTAAAAAGTACCACTGGCTTATGTTTCCTGCTGTCAGAGGCATCCGCATCTGGTTTCCAAAGTCGACCAGGTCCAAAGTCAAAGGTATTAGGACAAACTGAATTCAGACCGGGATTCGATCCTCCGCTCCCGCCTCCACTCGTTGAAAAATCATTAACATTGGCCAGATCGGCGATAACGCTGTCTGATTGAAGGGTAATATCCGAAGTCAGCCCACCATCAAATGGCGAAACAACAGTAAGTGTTGCTCCATCTTGGACTGCAAATTGCTCACCTGTCGCACTACCGGCATAATTTCCCACTACCAGAGTTCGACCAGTGTAAGTACCTGCAAAAGCCTGCGTACCATCAAGAGCAAATATTCTTACGCGAGACTTGTTCTTTCGATACTTCTCTTGGAGAAGAATGTACGGGGTGCCATTCCCGTCAGCAATTTCAACGACCTCAATAATGTCTCCTCTCACCACCCCAAGCCGAGCACTCTGTCGCTGAGATGATGTAAAGTTATGAGCCAAATAACGATAACGGGTTCCAGCCTTATTCTGGTATACAACACCAACTCTGACCCCATCAGAATCCTTAAAATAGAAAGGCTCAGCTGCACCTGTCTTGATTTTTCGAGTTGTTCGCCGAGGAAGTTTAGTCTTCAACTCCCCGGAACCCGAAGCAAATGGATCAAGACGAGCGACGATATTTCCTCTTTTACTCATCGTTATTGCATCAGCAGCCCCAGAGGCATCGATATCAAGACCAGCGAGTGCAAAGTGCGCTACCCCCCCGAACGCATACGTATCAACGTCGGAACCATTCTCAATATCCCATTTTAGCTTGGTTCCATTCCTCTTCTCGACGTACGCATAATCAACCCCACCATCGCCTCGCCAATCGGCAACTGCCACCGCTATTCCAGCTTCTCCAAACTCTTCCTTTTCAGAAACAGACTCCGCGTAGCCTGATGCGGACGAGAGGACTTTCCAATCAATGGTGTCATCTTCTTGAATGGTTAGTTGAATGAGCTCTGATAAGCCATCGTCATCAAGATCGAAGCGTGCATCTCCTCGGGCACTAGAAGGCGGCAACACAATGCCGACCACGAGCGCTAGTAACGCTACGGACACCACCCTCAGAGAAGACTGTCCGAAAAAAGATAAAGATAGAGGAAAAGACTGAGCAAAAGGACCGCATTCCGTAGGTTTCATCCGTTAAACCCCTTTGTTATGAGTTAAAAATGTATACTTGATCAGAATAATCAAGAAGTAGGAAGGAGCACAAGGGACTGAAGGAATTTTCTGTGCCGTTCTTCTCTCTTCTAGTAAATTTTTTGATCACGCTGAAAAATACCGAGAAAACTATAAATATCTCTGTAATTCGAAATTTTTCGTACTGATTTGCCTCGTATGACCAGACTTAAGATACCTCACTGATGGTAGGATCACTCCCCAAAAGAATCTCTCTACCATCAAGGATGCCATCAGAATCAGAATCGAGGCGCAGCGGATCAGACCCGAATATCGTCTCCATTTCATCATCGAGCCCATCTCCATCCGAATCACGAACCATCGGATTAAGACCCACCCGTTCTTCGTAGTCGTCTCCAAGCCCGTCACCATCGGTATCGACTGGAAAAGACATCGCATCAAGCGGCGAAGTCCCAGAACGCATCTCGCTCCCATCAAGAAATCCATCTCCGTCGCTATCTTGCACGGAGGTTGAGGTGCCAAGTGAGCTCTCCTCCTGAATCTGGGCACCATCGAGATCAGCATCTACCACCGACATTCTAGCCCTCAGATTTGTTATAACCACCTTAGGAGTGCTCTTTGGGTCTAACTCATCAGTGCCCATATCAAGCTCAAGAGCATCTATATAGCCATCGCCATCCTGATCGCTCAACACTTCGTCCTCATCATCATAAAGACGACCCAGCCAATTACTGGCAGACGTAGAGCTATTCCGACGAATCTCTGAGAGACTTTTAATTTTTTGAATGGCTCCAGAGGGTTCGGTAGAAACGAACGCATCGCCGGCTTCTCCGCCCACCTCCGTCTCATGACCATCACCTAAAGACTTCAGGCCAGCCCAAAAGCCATTTGTCGACCGAAAAGAGAAAATTGCAGAACTATTCGAGGTACTCGTAGGGGATTCGACCGTTTCACTATCCGTGGTAGAGTCATCGGGCGTGGGAGTAGGACTCGCACTAGCAGTTGGAGTAGGGCTGGGACTGGCGGTAGGACTGGGACTGGGGCTTGGTGTTTGAAAAAGCACATAATCCTTTTGGCACTTGCTCACTCCCGAAAACACAACGCAGACAATAAGTATCACAACAAAACGAATCATACTTTTGGGCCTGGATACACTCCCGAGATGAATTCTCTTCTTTGTTTTTGAGACTTGCATTCCGTTTGGAGAAACGACAACACCGTCGCCAGATTCTAAATTTTTCATTTCTGAGCCCCACGAACCAGTTACTCGTATCCAGGAAATCTTCGTTTCGACCTTGCTGGTTGGATGCAACCGTCAGCCGACACCTTTCTCCTGTTTTAGCAGACTCACTCTCTCTCAGAAAGCAGAAAACAAGAAGAAGACACTGTCAGCGGACAGGTATTTAGCCGAATTTGATGAACAAATCTCCTTTCAACTTGAGCTCCTCACTAAACGGGACCCGTGACCAGAGTATCTCGCTCTGCTATCTTAGAGGGATGAAACATGAGATGGTATGGTATGAAACGGCCCTCCCCTGAGAAACTCCGCGAGTGGCAATCACGAGCGCGGTTAAAGAATGCGATAGTTCCATTTTTCTTTGAGGTCTTTCCAACGAAGGTGCTCATTATTTGTGGAGAGTGTAGACGGGAGTTTCAGCGCAACCTCATCCCGCGCGTTGATGAGCCAACTTTTATCTGCCCTGAAGAAAGTTGTAGAGCGCGAAATTGGGTGCCCGTTCGTTTTGATTTTAAGTAGTGTAGAAAATGAGCACAAGACAACTCCACACGTTTGACCTTCTCGTTAATGATACAACTCAGAGATGCTATCAAGCAGTACGCACACAGATCTCTATTCATCCTCACGAGACTCCAGAACTCTCTATTACGAGAGTACTGGCTTTTGCGCACTGCTTGAATTTTTCACCTACACTTTCTGATGACTGCCTGGAAGAGAAAAATCCGACAATCTATGCTAGGGAAAGCTCTGGTGAGTACACTCTATGGGCTCACGTTGGTGAGCTCAACAAAAAGACATTGAAGGTGATTCAACATTCGAGCACTCCCCGAGTGCGTTTTTATTTTTTTACCGAGGCACAAATAGAAATATTCTGCCATCTCATGCGGGGCAGCAAGCGCGACTGGGTATCTCAATATGAGTTTTTTGCATTTGACTTTGCACTCATCAAACAAATTACAGATGAACCACTGAAAAGGCGAAACGCTATAGAGGTGGCCTTTTTAGATGATGTGACGTACGTCACCAGAGAGAAGGATTGTTTCCAAGGGTCCTTTATCCAGCTCAACATGTGGAAGAAGTATCAAGAATCCCTAATGATCGAAATGTCACGGAAGGCTCCGTTCAAGGAGACCATGCGGGGCGCACCCGTTGGTTGATTTCTTACAATAAGTGCGCGGTCAAGAAAGTACTGGGTCAAAAAAGTATGTCGTCGAGCATGTGAGCATGCCAGAAGTGGTCTGACATGCTCATCTCTCATTTGCTGGCTCTATCTCTCATTTGCTGGCTCTACTGTGCAGCTTGTTTTGCTGGAAACTTCTCATCAAGAATTTTACTCCACTCAGCCACGTACTCGTCCTGAGATTGAAGCAGGCTGGTCACATCTCCTGAAAGTTTTATTGACTCGATCTTGTCTCCCTGCGTGATACTATCTACCACTTCCTGACCTTGAGTTACTTTACCGAACACAGAATGTTTTCCGTCAAGCCACGGAGTTGGGACATGCGTTATAAAAAACTGACTACCATTCGTCCCTGGCCCAGCATTCGCCATAGACAGGACTCCTGGCGCATCATGACGAAGACTAGAGTCGAATTCATCTTTAAACTTATAACCAGGTCCCCCCATTCCTGTTCCCGTCGGGTCACCACCTTGAATCATAAAATTATCGATAACTCGATGAAAGATCAGCCCATCGTAGTATCCACGCCGAGCAAGATTGACAAAATTTGCAACCGTCACCGGCGCCTTATCGGGAAACAACGTAATCGAGATATCTCCCTTTGATGTCTTCAAAGAAACCGATAAAGAATTTGCTTCTGCGCTTACTTCACCAACCAGTCCAGCTTCAGTCATAATCACTATGCTCCCTAACATAAAAATAAAGACAAATACTCTTTTCATCCAACAAGACCACATATACTCCTCCAGCTCAAAGCATATTGCTCAACAGATTATTCCTGCTGATCAGTATCGCCAAATAGCCAAAATGGCAAATAACAAGACAGACAAGAATCATTCGATCCAAAGCTCGGTGAGACGCGATTCACGTCCAAACTGCTGATACGCCGTATCCCAGAATCGTCCTCAAATAGTTTTAATCGCCAGTATAGGCCAATAATCGGATTTTCGGCTTTACTCATTGAATTTTTTATCTAGAAAATAAGTCATTAAGGGTGTAGAACCGACGTTGAGTTTAAGGTCCGGGCAGCTAGGGATTTCTCTGACATGTCAATTTCGGCGGAGCTTAATTCTCGAAAAAACGTAATTCAAAGAGAATCATTCAGTAACAATTGGTTGGTATAGCAATATTTGGTGCGACAACAACTGTTTGAAGACTCTGTTAAGTGGTTATATTCAAAATATGGGAGCCATACTTCATGAACGGTAAAAAGCATATTTTTTCTTCAGCTCTAATTGCGGCAGTCATTTCTGTTCTGCCAATTCGGGCAACAGCCGAGGTCTCTTCAGAGGAGTTTCAGAATCTCATGGACTCGTACCTCAAAACGGAGGCTGGTCAAAAGGCGCTCGGCTCCACCATTGAAGAGTATTTCAAAAACCGCCAACTTGAGGCTCGAAAGGAGCAAGAGATAAAAGCGCAGCAGCAAATGGAGCAACAATTCAAGAATCCAACGGTAGTACCCGTGGGAAGCAGCCCCGTTAAAGGACCGAAGGATGCTCCAATTACAATTATAGAATTTTCAGATTTTGAGTGCCCCTACTGTTCGCGAGCGAATAACACAGTAGAAGAAGTTCTCAAAAAATATCCGAATAAAGTCAAAGTCGTGTTTAAGAACTTACCCCTTCCGTTTCATAAAGAAGCAAAGCCAGCAGCAGCGGCGGCTCTAGCGGCTGGAGAACAGGGAAAGTTCTGGGAAATGCATGATGCTCTGTTTGCAAATCAGAGGGGGCTGAACTCAGCATTTTATAAGACGACTGCAGAAAAACTTGGGCTGGACGTAGACAAGTTCATCACTGACATGAAGTCAGAAAAGGTACAAAAGCAGATTGAGGAAGATACGAAGCTCGCGTCTCAAAACGGCATTACAGGGACACCTGGCTTTTTCATCAATGGGGTACTGCTGAAAGGTGCTCAACCGCTACCAGCATTTCAGCGAGTTATTGATCGCTGGCTAGAAAAAGAAAAAGCAAACAGCTAGCTGTGTGCTGAGTTAAGGGAAAGGGCCCTCTTTCAGGGAGCAAAAACGTATACCTGGAAGAGGGCATTTCCCTTTAAAAAATGATCTTCATAAATTGGCGTAGAGAAATCTAAAAGCCTCAAGGCCAGCTGAAGCCCTCACGATCTCTGTCCGGCTCTAGGTAATCAGCAAATCGTCTCTCTTTAAGTCTTCAATCACATGATTTAAAACTCGCACATCATCATCAAGACCAGAGGCATAGGTAGTCTCAGAGAGAGAATCTTCAACACTCGCGAAGTATCGAATAGCCCCCACGATCATCTTCTTATGTCGCGGTGAACACTGAGGGTAAATCTTTAACAACTCTACACAGACCTCTCCTATTCGCTCCACCAGTTGCATATTAAGAATTGGAAATTGAGTGGATAACTCCCGAAAATGTTCGATGCACTCTGCCACCTCTGGAAGAAACTCCTCTACTCTTTCATCTGGAAGTTCTTCACAAAATTCCTGGAATTGAGAAACTACGGTTCTTGGAAATTTGGGCAAAGGATACTTTCGGCGCCAAAAAATCATAATACCTCCTAAATCAGGAACCAACACCCGCCTTATAATGAGGCTATCAGGACAACGAGGCAACTGCTCAAGTGAATTGAAGAAATTCCCTGTCATCGGGTGAAGGAGATCATCGAAAAAAGGGCTGAACTTGGCTATACTCTGCAGAAAACTGAAAAGGTGATGCCATGAAAAAGATACTCCTTACCACTGATTTATCCGAAGAATCAAAGGAAGCATTTCCCCTAGCCGGAAAAATTGCGACACTATCTGGAGCTACCCTCGAGCTTCTAGCAGTTGTAGAGGACCCTGCTCAAGCCGCGCTTATGTTTGCTCTTGATTTTCCAGTTCTTCCTGAAAGAGAAGTAGTAGAACAACTCAAAGAAAAAATAGAGCGGGATCTTCACCAGCTTACAGAAGATTCTTTCCCGGAGTTGGCAGTGCAATACTCCGTTATTGATAGCGTTAGTACCGTTCATGACACGATAATTGATTTTGCGACAAAAAATGATTTCGACCTGATTGTAATTGCAACACATGGGAGAACGGGTATTTCACGACTCTTGATTGGAAGTGTTGCTGAGAGAGTAGTGAGGGAGAGCCCTCTCCCCGTCTTGACGGTCCCATCTCATCGCTCGTAAGCTTCTATGTGGAATAGATGAG